>DASRRN010000089.1:0-6106 GCA_035695685.1 Acidobacteriaceae bacterium
GGTCAACCTGGCGCAGATTTGCGAACGCTACGGAGGAGGGGGACACGCGCGCGTGGGCGCCATCTCTTTTCCACCCGACCAGGGTGATCTGGCCCGTGCCGCCGCTGCCGAAATAGTCACCGAGCTCCGCGCCCGTAATCCGTTCCCGTGATTGAGCAGTCTACTCGGTCGAAATTCACTTGCGCAGTTCTTCAGAAACGAAGGAAAAACGTACCTAAGAGGCTGAAGAGGGCGCGTGAGAACCGGAAGAGAAACAGCAGGTCCCTCCACTACGCTACGCTTCGGTCGGGATGACAATTCTATTGCGGGGAAATGGCTCAAAAAGCGGCCAGAGGAACAGATCTCAACGGTTAAGACAGAATTGTCATCCCGACCGAAGCGTAGCGTAGTGGAGGGACCTGCTGTTTCTCTTCCGGTTCTCACGCGCCCTCTAAGAGCTCCCATCTGCCCTAACGTGTGTGGCACGGCTTGAAGCCGTGTCCTCCGTTCAGACTTCTTGATCAGAAAGGCAAACGACGAATGAAACTCTATCGCACCGCCAGCGGCTACATAGCCGAACATCAGGATCGATTCTATGCAGGCGCGGACGCATCATCGGACGCATCATGGGATCAGCTGATCACTCGAGAGGATCTCGAGGCCCATCTGACAAAAGCGTTGCCCCAACTGAAGCCCATCGATGCCGGGTCGTTTGCGGACATCGAGAAACTGGTTGTAGCCCCCATCGGCAAGCAGGAAGTGTGGGCCTCTGGGGTCACTTACTATCGCAGCCGCAACGCGCGCATGGAGGAATCAAAGAGCGCCGGGGGTGGAGATTTTTATGACCGCGTGTACGCGGCCGAACGTCCCGAACTCTTTATGAAAGCGACCCCCAATCGCGTTGTCGGCCATCGCGGCAAAGTGGCCATAAGAAAAGATGCTACCTGGTCCGTACCCGAGCCCGAACTAACACTACTCGCCAGTCCGGCGGGCAAGATTGTGGGCTACACCATCGGCAACGATATGAGCTCGCGAGACATTGAAGGCGAGAACCCTTTGTATCTGCCGCAGGCTAAAGTCTATGACCGAAGCTGTGCCCTGGGGCCGGGGATACTCCTCGCCGGCGAACCGATCCCAACCTCAACCGAAATTCAGCTGCAGATCCTGCGTGCCGGCAAGACCGTCTTTTCCGGCTTCACTGTGCTCACTGAATTGAAGCGTACCTTCGGCACTCTGCTCGAATATCTCTATCGTGACAATTCATTTGCTGACGGCTGTTTCCTGCTCACCGGGACAGGCATCGTTCCACCCGATGAGTTCACGCTGCAGCAGCAGGATGAAATTCGTATCACCATCACCGGCATAGGAACGCTGATCAATACGGTTGGTTAACTACGATTTGGGTGCGGTGATTTTATACGTCAGCTTGTCCGATTCAAACCTGCCGCTCGGTGCCGCGACCCCGGCTTCCTTTAGCTTCTCGTCATCCGCCGGGGTCGCGCTCGGCCCGTCGTAAACCACGCGAAGCTCGTAGGTCCCGTGCGCGTTTGCATCGACGCCCATGGCCAGCGGCCGCCTTGCCTCATAGTCCTGACCCGGCTTCAGCACCAGCCACTTTTTGGCCCGCTCGCGGATGTCGGGCAACCCACTCCCGTCCACTTCCAGGCCGCAATCCGTGGCCGGCTGCGACTGGCTCGAATTTTCAGGGATGAACTTTACCTCGAGTGAAAAAGCCCCCGGCGCTGCCTTGCATAGCAGGGGTGGGTCGGGGATGTGCAACACATGGCCCGACTGGTTCAGTATGTGGATCACCAGAATCGGCTGTTGTTCCGGCGCTGCCATATCGAGGGAAGCGGTCAACTTCAGGTCGGGTTTGTTGGTCTGCTTGGCGCCCGCGCCTGACACCAATAACATCACAATCGCTCCGACTGTCCCTAGAGTTCGCATTGGGACCCTCAGCCTAGATCCTAGTACATTTCACTGCGGCGTTATAGGTCACTTGGTAGTGGGTCAAAACTGGCCCACTACCGGTCACTTAGGTCGTTCAAGTTCAAAACGGTCGGTAGTGCGCACGTAGGTCGAACCTGCCATGCGGCCCACCGCCCGCAGCTTGTCCGGGTCGATGCGAAAGTTCTCAATAAGACCCTGGTCGACATGAAAGCGCATGACTTCGCCCAGGACCAGGCTGCCACCACCGGGCTTGTCGCTCACCTGCACGATCTGTAGCAGGCGGCATTCCATTTGTACATGGCTCTCCGCGACTCGTGCCGGCTTGATCAGATCGCTGGCGATCGGGGTCAGCCCGGAGAGTGCGAACTCGTCGACCTCCGGGCCTACTGTGGCCGCAGTGGCATTCATGCGTTCGACAAATTCCTCCGACACAATGTTGACCACAAATTCCCGCGTCGCCATGATGTTGCGCAGCGTATCTTTCGCCGTGGGCGGCAGGGGACGCAGGATAGGACAAAACACGACTACCGGCGGGTTCGAGCTACAGGCGGTGAAATAGCTGAAGGGTGCGAGATTCCTGACGTTGGCCTCGTCCACACTGGAAACCAGTGCGATCGGCCGCGGCACGACCGCACCAATCATCAGTTTGTATATATCCCCAGGAGAGTGATCTGCGGGATCAAAAGCCAGCATGCTCAAAGATTGCCGCGCTCTGCCTGCTCGCGTTCAATGGCCTCGAAGAGAGCTTTGAAGTTGCCCTTGCCAAAGCTCCGGCTCCCTTTGCGCTGGATGATCTCGAAGAACAGGGTCGGCCGGTCTTCTACCGGACGGGTGAAGATCTGCAGCATGTAGCCTTCGTCGTCACGGTCCACCAGGATGCCGAGTTTCTCTAGTTCGTGCACTGGTTCTTCGATTTTGCCTATGCGCGCCTGCAACTCGGTGTAGTAGGAGTGGGGCACGCGAAGGAACTCGATGCCCTGCGCCTGCAGCCGCCCCACCGTATGCAAAATGTCGTTGGTGGCCAGCGCGATGTGCTGTACGCCCGGACCGTGGTGGTACTCCAGGTACTCCTCGATCTGCGACTTCCTCCGCCCCTCCGCGGGTTCGTTTAAGGGAAACTTCACCCGCCCGTTGCCATTCGCCATCACCTTCGACATCAATGCCGAATACTCGGTCGAGATGTCTTTATCGTCGAAGTGCTGATAGAGAGAAAAGCCCATCACCGTAGCGTAGAACTCTACCCACCGGTTCATCTCATTCCAGCCCACGTTGCCGACGACATGATCTACGTGCAGCAGGCCTGTGGGACGGGCCAGGTGATCTGCTCCTTTTCCGACGTAGCCGGGCAGAAAGGCCCCGTGATAATTTTTGCGCTCAACAAAGGTGTGGATGGTGTCTCCGTAAATGGCGATGGAAGCTCTTTTCGTGCTTCCGTGTTCGTCCGAAGCTTCGAACGGCTCCTGCACGCTGCGCGCCCCTCGCATGGTTGTTTCTCTCCATGCTTGTTTGGCATTGTCCACCCACAGAGCGATGTCGCGAACGCCGTCGCCATGCAGGCGGATGTGCTCAGCTATCTCGTTGTCCGGACGCAAAGGGGTCGTCAGCACAAAGCGAATCTTGCCTTGCTGTAAGACGTAGGAAGCACGGTCGCGTTGGCCCGTCTCGGGCCCCGCGTAGGCTATCAAGCTGAAGCCCATTGCCATGCGGTAAAAGTAGGAGGCCTGCCGCGCGTTGCCGACATAAAACTCGATGTAATCGGTCCCGTTCAGTTGCAGAACATCTTCGGTTGTTTGTTGTTCTTGGTGCGTAAGCGTGGTCATAGATCCGGGGTTACTCCTTGGGTCGCCCTTCTCTCAAGAGGTTTCACCATAGCGTAGAGTGACGATGACTGCCAGGAATGGCTTTCCAGCGAGAAAACCAAGACAGCGTCTATTGCTTCAATCCACACCAGTCGGCAAACCTCTTCAGGGCCGGAAGAAAGATATACCTTTGGGGAGGTACTTGGATAGACCCCGGAAGGTAAGATTAACTGTCTGTGTACGCCCGTCCGGGGGGCGAGTGCCGTTTTCGAACCCTGCACCCTAGTTGGATGCGTCGCAGAGAGGAAATGCTCAGAAACGCGTCTTATATACGTGGGTGTAGGTGGGACCAGGAAGAGGAAAGACAATGGCGATCGCTTCAGCAACACTTGGGGCGGCTGAGCCCTTCTTAATCCAGCAAGACTGGCCGGCGTATACGCCGGAGCAACACGCCACCTGGGCGGAACTGGTGGGCCGCCGTATGCCCCAGATCGAGGCATATGCTTGCGAGGAGTATCTGCAAGGCTTTCAACTGATTGGTCTTAGAACCGATCTGATTCCCAACCTGGCGGATGTGAATCAGCGCCTCAGGCCGCGGAGTGGCTGGAGGGCTACCCCGGTCAGCGGCTTTCTTCCTCCAGATGCATTCTTTGCCATGCTCGCAGCCCGGCAATTTCCCACTACCACCTGGCTGCGGACCCGCGAATCGCTCGCCTACATTCCGGAACCGGACATCTTCCACGACGTTTTCGGTCACGTTCCCATGCACGCCCACCCGGTGTTTGCCGATTTCCTGCAGCATTACGGCGCCGTGTGTGCCGCCCTGACCGACAAGGACGCTTTAGAGAAGATGGGGCGTTTATTCTGGTTCACGGTTGAATTTGGCGTGATTCGGCAAAAAGGAGGCTACCGTCTCTACGGAAGTGGGCTGATCTCCTCCCAGGGCGAATCAACCTATGTCATCGAGGGGCGGCCCGAAATCAGGGACTTCGACGTGGACCAGGTTCTGAACCAGCAGTTTTCCACCTCGGAAATGCAGCCGGTCCTCTACGCGGTGGAGTCCTTCGAGCAGATTTATGAGGCCACGCGCGAAGCTGAAAAGCGTCTTTGCCGGAACCGGTAAGGGGTACCCGGACCCCGAAATAGCCGTTTATTCTTCAAACTGTCATCGGCGATGGTGCACAATTTTTGTAGAAGGAGGCTCCTTTGCCGCGCATCCACTTTCAGCAGCAGCTCGCCGCACTCAAAGACAAACTGTTGGCGATGGCTGCGCTCTCCCAACAAGCAGTGACTTCCTCTGTGGATGCCTATCTGCAGCGAGATGCCGGGCTGTGCCAGTATGTCCGGGAGAATGAGACGGCCATCAACGCGGCCCAGCGCGAAGTCGACGAGATGGCTTATGAGCTGCTGGCCCAGGAACAGCCGATGGCCATCGATCTACGCTTCATCCTGGCAGTGATCAAGATTAACGGAGATTTGGAACGGGTGGGTGACCAGTCCATGAGTATCGCTATCCGAACTCAGGAATTGCTGGAGTATCCCGCAGTCGAGTTGCCGGTGGATATCGCGTCCATGGGCGAATATGCCTCGCGCATGATTCGATCGGCCATCCAGGCACTGCTGGATGCCGACGCACAGTTCGCTGAGGCGGTTGTGGTCATGGATGATGAGATCGATCGCATGAATCGGGTAGCCCGGGGCGAGCTCATGAAGGTAATGGAAGGGCAGCCGGAAGTGAGCCTGCAGGCCCTGAACGCGATCATCATCGCCCGAGCTCTCGAACGCATCGCCGACCACGCCACCAACATTTCGCGGGACGTCATCTTCTGGATCCGCGGCGCCGACATCCGGCACCAGGTAAGTACCGCCATCGACTGACGAAACGCATAGGCGGGTGGGTATGACTTCACATATTGCACATTGCGCCCGCCGAGTTCTGGGAGTCGCCCCTCTTCTGCTTTGTATCAGTGCCCGACTTCAGAGGCTGCGGAAAAAAAGGCCTTTCTCCAGCCGCAAAACTGACCCCAATCCGCATATATATAGGTGTGTCCACCAATAACTTTGTGCTGTTGCAAATCATTCGCCGGCCACATGCGTGGATGATGCATGAAACGTGGCTCGCCAGAACGGCTCAGCGGGCAGATTATCCCGGACAACCCCTTGCCTGGATTCGGACTTACCACGCATACCACGCATATCACGCACTGTTTCCGTCGGACTTACCACGCATACCACGGATATCACGCACCATTTCCGTCGGCCACTTTTGCACCACTCTGGAGGCGAAATACACGCACAACTTTAAGCGTCGCTTGAAACAAAGGACTTAGCCCGCGCGTCGGTTGCAACCCAGGGGCTATTTTGCCACCGCTGCGGTT
>DASRRN010000090.1:0-3183 GCA_035695685.1 Acidobacteriaceae bacterium
TGCCCGAGGTAAACCAGCAGCCCGCCGAACAGCCCGGTAAAGATGCATACCGAAACTGCGGCGAGTAAGACGTTCTTGCGTGGATTTTTTACGTCTTCGGCCATGGTCGTCACTGCGTCGAAGCCGAGGTAGGTCAAGGCCGCGAAAGAGGTTGCCGAAGCGATGGCGCGCACGTGAAATGTTCCCGGACGATAGAAGGGTTGGGTGGAGAACAAACCAGTAAACCCGTAGCGAACAGCAATGTATTTGATCGCCAGCCCGATGAAGCTGAAGAGGACTATACCCATAAAAACCAGCAGCACCTGGTTGGCCCGCGCGGTAGAGCGAATGCCACGCAGGTTCAACAGTGTGATCCCTCCAGCGAAAAACATGGCGCCAACCGCAAATGGCAGTCCAGGGAGAGCCCGCTGCAGGGAAAGCGTGCCGTAGAGGGTACAGAAGAGCGGTATCAGCATATAGTCGAGCAGCATCGCCCATCCGGCAACAAACCCGAGGTAGGGATGGATCCCACGACTGACGTAGGCGTAGGCGGAACCCGCGGAGGGATAGAGTGCCGCCATCCGGCCATAGCTGATGGCAGTCAGCACCATGGCGACCATGGCGGCGAGAATCGTAACCACCACGTATCCACCGGATTTGAATTCGGCCAGGCCGTAGACTGTCGCCGGGGCGCTCGGAGTGACGGCCACGATCCCATAGAAGATCAAATCCCACAGCGTGAGCACGCGACGCAGGCGGGGAACTCCTGCGCCGGTGACGGATTCCGCTGCGGGCACGCTCACCTCAAATCTCTGCCGTCTGGCCGCCGTCGACAAACAACACCGAGCCGGTGACAAATGAAGCGTCGTCGGAGGCCAGGAATAAAGCGGCACTCGCAATCTCGTCGGGTTGCGCAAGGCGTCCCATAGGAAAAGTCTTGGCGAAGGCATCCAGTTCTTCAGGGGTCATGGCATTGCGCAACATTGGCGTATCGGTAGGGCCGGGACAAATCACATTCACGCGAATGCCTTGTTTGGCATGATCGATGGCCATGGCCCGGCTCAGCATGTTGACGCCTCCCTTTGAGGTCACATAGGCTACGGCGCGAGCACAGGCATCATGAGCACCGGTGGTCGACGCGATATTGATGATCGAGCCCCGGCCTTGTAGAACCATGTGCGGAAGGACCGCCCGGCAACAGAGAAAAGTGCCGGTGAGATTGATCGAAAGCATCCGGTTCCAAGCCTGTTCCGCGGTATCGAGGACGGTGCCGTAGAAGAGGATGGCCGCGCCATTGAAAAGAACATCGAGCTGTCCATGTTGCTTGACTATGGTCTCGACCATGCTGTTTATCTGTTCTGCTTGCGTGACGTCGACCTGGATGAAGCTCGCGCGACCGCGCTCAGCCCCGCCCTCAGCCCGGACGCCCTCAGCCCCGCCCTGAGCTTCGATAAGCGCGACCGTTTCGAGGCCGCCGGTCACATTCCCGTCGGCTACGATGACGATTGCGCCTTCACGGGCGAAACGCTGCGCAGTCGCACGAGCGATGCCCGATGCCGCACCCGTCACCAGCGCAACTCGATCCTTCAGTTTCGTAGGAATCCTCCAGCCTGGGATTCGGAGTGCATCCATAGTCCTATGAAGTTACGGGCATGGCTATAAGAATGCTATGAATGAATCTTGTAAAACCCCGGTCCGGTCTCAATCGTGCTGCTGCAACAAAAAGTACGCTCGATTATCAGAGACGTGGAGAATGCGTCTCGCATACTCTTCATTCGGGCGCACTGGCAGACAGACTCATGAGACTCTCAGGAAAAGTAGCGGTCGTGACTGGATCAGCTGTCGGCTTAGGACGTGCAGTGGCCGGCCGCTTTGCACGGGAAGGGGCGATGGTGGTCGGAGCGGACACCAACGCTATCGCAGGAAAATCCGCAGTCGAGCAGATTCGTAAAGATGGGGGACAGGCGATCTTCGTCCCCGCCGATGTATCGGAAGAGCGCGACGTTATTGCCCTTCTGGAAACGGCATTGGCTGAGTTTGGACGGATCGACGTGCTTTACAACAACGCTGCAGTGCTTTTCCACGACCAGGATGCGCGAGCCCACGAGCTCAGCCTGGAGATCTGGGAGAAGGTAATGCGGGTCAATCTACAGGGAACGTTTCTATGCTGCAAGCACGTCATTCCGTTCATGCTCAAACAGGGCGGGGGATCGATCATTAACCTTGGCTCGCCGACTGGATTGACTGGTTGCGCGCCCAATCTTACGGCTTACAGTACGAGCAAGGCGGGGATTTTCGGCCTGACCAAGGTAATGGCCGCGGCGTATGCCCGGGACGGTATTCGTGTGAATTCGCTCATCCCTGGCACCATGGACACGCCGATGAATGAGTCCTTGTTGGGCAACGAAGCTATCCGTGAGCAATATCGGGAAGATGTGCCCATGGGCCGACTGGGGAGGCCCTGCGACATCGAAGGGATCGCGGTTTTTTTGGCGTCAGAGGATTCGTCTTATTGCACTGGCGGGCTCTATACGTGTGATGGAGGATTGACGGCGGTTTGAGGGGTCCAGGGGCGTTCGCTAAACAGGCTGCGGAGAAAGAGCATGCCCCAGGGCCTAAAGGCCAAATGATTTTGTTGGTTTTGTGTACGGGCTTTGGAGGGTGTGTGAGAACCGGAAGAGGAACAGCAGGTCCCTCCGCTTCGCTACGCTCCGGTCGGGATGACACATTTTTCGCAAGAAAAATTCCCAAAAAACGGCAAGAGGAATGGGTCTCAATAGTCCGACAGAAGTGTCATCCCGACCGGAGGAGTCATGGGCCTGTGGCCATAAGCGCTAACCTACGGGATGCTCTTCTTCAAAACTCCCACAAAATCGTCATCCTGAGCGAAGCGCCTCACAGATTTATCGGGTGAACAGCATTTGGGGCGCGGAGTCGAAGGACCCCGACGATGCTTATCTTGTCGATGCTGTTCGCACCTTTTCGACCACCCAGACCCGAGAACACGACTCTCCCCTTCGGCTCGTTATGCTCCTTAACGCGAAAATACAGGTTTGTTGGTGACGCCAAGCTAAAGCGTGCCTGTATGGCTGCCCAGGATGTAGATGTGGCCGCCGTACATAGCAAGACGCTACCTTTTTTGCTCTCGGCCCCGGGGAAAAACCGTGGCGGTCCGCCAGGTGCGGGCTTCGGTGGTGGAAAGGG
>DASRRN010000091.1:0-2997 GCA_035695685.1 Acidobacteriaceae bacterium
ACAACTCCGCTCCACTATACCGGCTCGCCTGGGCTTTCGAGTGCTCGTTTGCGGACAGTGATTCTCAATTTTGACGGAACCGGGTTCAGCGGTGTTCCGTACCAACCATAAGCTTCTCAGCGGTAACCACTTACATCGCGTGCCGTTGGGCTGGTGAGATGCATCTCCAGATCTGCCGGAGGTTCTATGCAGACATTCCTTGATGACCTGCGCTATGCGGTACGGCAGTTGCGCAAATCGCCCGGCTTTGCCGTCACCGCCATCTTGACGCTGGCGCTGGGCATCGGCGCGACAACCGCGATCTTCACCCTGGTATATGACGTGCTGCTAAAACCTCTGCCCTATAGCCGTCCGGAGCAACTGGTGGTGATGGAAGAACAGGTGGCGGAGTTCCACGACCTTTATCCCACTCTGCCCATGAATGCAAACCATTTGACCTTTTGGCAGCGGCACAGTCAGAGCTTTCAATCCATGGCGGTGATGGAGGAAAATTCTCTGCCGCTGGGGGTGGGCGGGCATCCTTCGCAGATAGGTGTACTGACCGCGACCCCTGGCATTTTTTCTGTGCTCGATTCCGCACCCCTGCTGGGGAGGGCATTTTCGGCGCAGGAGGCCCAGCCGGGTCACGAGCATGTTGCGGTGTTGATGGACAGCTTTTGGCGAAACCAGTTTCAACGCGATCCAGCGATTCTGGGAAAAATCATCACTCTCAATGGGTTCCCCTATACGGTGGTTGGCGTGATGCCGCCATCGTTCCACCTGCCCCACCTACGGATGTGGTCCAACGTGGATACGAACCATCCGCAACCGGTGGAAGCGTTGCTGCCGATGGCTTTTTCAAAGGAACAGCTGCAGCAAGTCATGGGCGATTTTAATTATTTCGGGTTGGCTCGGCTGAAGCCGGGGGTTTCGGTGTCCCAGGCAAATGCGGAAATTAACGCCCTGCAACATACGATCATGGGTAGCCTGGCCGGGGATGAGAAAGCCACGCTTTCCGCCAGCCTCACTCCGTTCCAGACCTCACTGGTGGGCAACAATCAGAAGCCGCTTCTGATCCTGCTCGCGGCGGTGGCGGGGCTGCTGCTGGTTGGCTGCGTTAACATCACCAATCTCCTGCTGGCGCGAGCGGTAGGCAAAAGGCAGCAAATGGCGGTGGCTGCGGCCTTAGGAGCGAGCCGCAGCGAGATGCTGCGCCTGGCAATGCGGGAGACGACGGTGCTCGCCACGGTGGGCGGCGCGCTGGGCATTCTGCTGGCGACCATGCTGATGCCGGTCATGCAGCGCTATCTTCCACCAGCACTGGATTTCCGCGGATCCCTGCATCTGGATTGGGCGGGCGCCGGCTGTGCTCTTCTGCTCTCCGTGCTGGCGACGCTGGTGGCGGGAGCGGCCCCGGCGTGGATGATCGCCCGCACGCCCCCCCAGGAGGTGTTGCACAGCGAGTCCAGGCTAGCCAGCGAGTCGCGGAGCAGTAAACGGATACGGAGAATGCTGGTTGCCGTGGAGGTTGCGGTGAGCGTGGCCCTGGTGTTGATGACCGGACTGTTGACCACGAGTCTGCTTCGACTGCTTCACGTGGACCGCGGCTTTGAAGCTGCACGCATCGCGACCGCGATGGTCGATCTGCCTGATAAGTCCTACTCGGATTCGAAAACCCGGGCTTTGTTTTATAAGCAAGTGCTCGACCGGCTGTCTCAGCTTCCGGGAGTGGAGTCTGCAGCCGCCGTGAGTGAGTTGCCGCTGTCTGGCGATCGATGGCTCGATATGCTACGAGTACCCGGCGATACCAGGCCTTTTATGCAAGAGCCTTCCGAGCACTTTCGTTGGGTAAGCCCGGGATATTTTGAGACCATTCGCCTGCCCCTGGTCGCCGGGCGTCTTTTGAGCCCGAGCGACGAGGGCAAACATTATGCGGTTATTTCGGAGCTCACTGCCAGGGCGCTCTGGCCGGGGAGGAATCCCATCGGCGTGCAATTTAACCGCGGAGGGAGAAATGAAAGCCCATTTACCGTGATCGGCGTGGTGGGCAACGCAAGGACGGTCTCGCTTGCTACTCCGGACCCGATGATGGTGTACATGCCGTACTGGTATCGCAGCGACACAACGGCGGGGCTGCTGGTGCGCACCCGTCAGGATCCGGCGACGATGGCGGATACAATACGCCGGGCCATCTGGAGCGTCGATCCTGAAGTGCCTGTGCCCGTGGTGCGCATGCTTGGCGGTGTGGTTGCGGACTCGGTGGCGAATCGGCGCTTCGAGATGCAGTTGTTGCTATTGTTTGCCGTCAGCGCGTTGTTACTAGCAGGGCTGGGGGTTTATGGGGTGGTGACGTATTCCGTGATCCAGCGGCAGCGGGAGATAGGTTTACGGCTGGCGCTGGGCGCACAACGGCAAAATATTTATCGCTTGGTGCTGCATGATGGCCTGGTGCCGGTGTTGGCGGGGGCTGTTGCCGGGGTCGCGGTGGCCTTTGCCTCTGCGCGCGTGGTGGGCAGTTTGTTGTTCCAGGTAAGCCCTTATAACTCTGCCATCGCTACCACCGCTGTGTGCGTGTTGGTTGCGATGGGAGCCGCGGCGTGTTTGCTCCCCGCGCGCCGCGCCGCTGCGGTCGATCCGATGCAGGCATTGAGAAGGGAATAGCAGGTGCGTTCGAACGAACGGCACGGTTTCAGAAGCTGTTCTCGGCAGAGACGAAATCAAGAGCGTACCCCAGGGCCTTAAAGTGTCTGCGTGAGAACCGCGAAGAGAAACAGCAGGTCCCTCCACGGCACGCCGGGACAGGTCCACTTCGCTACGCTCCGGTCGGGATGACAATTCTGTCGGACTATTGAGATCCATTCCTCTGGCCGTTTTTAGACATTTTCCTTGCAAAAAATGTGTCATCCCGACCGAAGCGTACCCGGATTTCCTGCCACGCAGCACTGGACAAAGACGCGTGTGCGCCTTTCTCTTTAAGGAAAGGCGCATAAGATCAGCCAACGCCACCAAGGTCCACAG
>DASRRN010000092.1:0-4010 GCA_035695685.1 Acidobacteriaceae bacterium
ACTGCCGCTGGAGGAATGTTGGATACATATCCTGCGTTCCGTGAGAGGCAAACAGCATCATCATCATAAAGATCGTCAAATAGAGGAAAAGTCGCCAGTGCGATCCAAATTCGCGGGTTAGGTTCCGCCAATTTCGGCCACTCGAGCGCTCCCAGACCTCCGATTCCTTAACACGCTGATAGATGAATACGACTAAGAAGAGCGCCGGTATGCACCCGACGAAAAACAGAGGGCGCCACCCCCATTTCCTGAGCAGAAGAAGGTAACAGATTGCTGCGAACAGGCTGCCGGCTGCGTAGCCCTGCTGCAGCAGTCCGGAAAGCATGCCCCTTCTTTTCGCGGGAACCTTCTCCATTGCGAGCGACGCTCCGATGCCCCATTGTCCTCCCATGCCTATGCCAAATAGTGCTCGGAGCACCATAAAAGCCAGATAGCTATGGACCAAGCCCGTAAACGCCCCAGCAACGGAATAGAACAAGACATTGACGATTAGCGGCATGCGTCGGCCGTATCGATCTGCCAGAATGCCAAATAGGAGAGCTCCGATAGGACGAAATGCAAGCGTCGCGGTCAGCGACAATGCCATGCGCGCGTCGGATTCGCCGAATTCCCTCCCGATTGTTGTAAGACAAAATACAACGAGGAAGAAATCGAACGCATCAAGCGTCCAGCCAAAAAAGCTCGCCCAAACTGCGGATAGATGGCCGACGGGGGGTCGGACATCGTTAATGACGGGATTCAACGCTTCGTGATTTGGCGTAGCTGTTTGATTTGTCACGCGCTGAGTCCTCCCATTGCGCCTACCCTTCCGCTCAACGTAATAGAAGCAAGGACTATAAGGTTGTTGCCATGCGTTCGAGTCAGTCAACATGTGACAATGAGTTAGTCACGGCCTAGGTATCCAACGGTTTTGGTCCTGACATCGCGCCACGACTGCACCCGCATCGATCAGTCCTCTCGTTTCCTCGGTCTCCACCCGGCACACCCTAGGGCTGCACGCGAGCTCGTAGAACTAAAGGAGGCACAAATGGCCTTCAGCTGAGGGATTGGGAGGGGCCTAACCCTGCCTTCGGAGGCTATGTAACAAGTCAAAAACCCGTTTGTTACCTGTTTCTGGTTGCCAATGCAGTGCGGAGATGCTAATCCGCCTCAGCACCACCTACGGGGTTCCTTTAAGTGCGGCGGTCACGCGAGGGAGGCAATGACAAAATCGACGGCAGCAGCCTCAGCGGTTAGGGATGAGGCCGTCTGCGGGTAGAAGTAAACGAAATGCAACCGCTCTATGTTTGTCGCGTTTCTATGGCGGACGTCCAATCGGAGGTCCTTACACTTGCATCATCACCGCCCATCTTTGGCGGATTGCTTTAAAACTCGTCGCCTTTTTTTGCTTGACACGGCATCGACGTCGCGTGATAAGGGCACGCATTGTGATGCGTTGTTTGGTGACCGGGGGGATACCTAGAGCCGGTGCAGGTTTCTTGGTTTCTCAGTAGTGCATCCGCAATCGGTTTTGCCTCACGCTTTAGGGCAAAGGAGGGGAGCAAATGAACACGTCGCGTCGAGAGTGGAAAGTTCGTGCGGTCACGATGTGGTGTGCTTTTCTAGCTCTGGCTCTTCTCGTCGCTGCGCCTACGGTCTCGGCGCAATCGAGCACCGCAACAGTTTTGGGAACAGTAAAAGACGCGAGCGGTGCTGTGGTGGCGGGCGCTAGTTTGACGGCGCGAAACGTAGACACGAACCTAACTCGCACAGCGACCACCGGAAGTGAAGGCACGTATCGTTTCGACTCGTTGCCAGTGGGCAACTACGAGATCCGCGCGGAACAGACAGGGTTCAAGGAATCTGTTCGAAGCGGTTTGACGTTTACCGTGGCCCAACAGGCTGTCCTTGACTTTACTCTGGAGATTGGAGAGGTCGCCCAGCAAGTCCAGGTAAGCGCCGCAGCAGTGGCCCAGGTGGACACTACTAGTCCGACTTTGGGTGCGGTAGTGGACGAACACCAAGTGACAGACTTGCCGCTCAACGGGCGGAACTATGCTCAACTCGCGCTCCTGCAATCCGGTATCAACGAACAAAAGAACAGGGTCCAAAATGCTACTGCGAACCTGGCGTCGCAAGGAACTTTCTATAGTAGCAACGGAGCGCCCACGCGTGCGAACCGATACCTACTGGATGGAACGAACCTCTCAGAATACGGATTTGCCACGGCGAGTTCGATTTCTGGTACCACTTTGGGGATTGATGGTATCCGCGAGTTCAAAATTCTGACCAACTCGTTCGACGCTGAGTACGGGATGTCGATGGGAAGCCAGATGCTCGTGGTGAGCAAGGGCGGAACGAACTCTTTCCATGGAGATGCGTTCGATTACCTTCGCAATAGCGCGCTCAACGCGCGGAATTATTTTGATACGCCTGCGTCTGCTGGCCTGACTGCCGACGGTGCGCAGCGGCGCTTGCCGCCATTTCGCCAGAACAATTTCGGCGGGGCGTTTGGCGGACCGATCAAAAAGGACAAGACATTTTTCTACGGTGTGTTTGAAGGAATCAGGTCTTTGCAGGGACTCACGGAGTTAAGCCCGACGATCCCTGCCGGGTGCAGAGGCGCCGCGGAAGCTACGATAACATCCGCGCAATGTTCCTTGATTACCACCACTACGAGCACAACGCTGAACCCTGGGTACGGATGCACCCAGCCGGGGGGCGCTGCCTCAGTTATTTCGTGCACGCTCTCCCCGCAAGTCGCGCAATATTTGGCAACCACAGGGTTGCCGAGCGGCCTTTCGCCGATCTTCCCACTGCCTAATACCCCAGGGAATCAAGTCTCATGGAGCTTTGCCTCGCAGACCCAGGAGGATTACGGCCAGATGCGGGTGGACCAGACATTCTCACCCAAGGACAATCTGTTCGGGCGGTACACAGTTGACAACGACAACACCGGCCTACCCGAAAGTTATCCGGGATTCCAGACCCATCCCCGCAGCCGCGGGCAGTGGGGAACGATTGCAGAAAACCACATCTTTTCGCCGACGCTCCTGAACACCGCTACTTTCGGATACAGCCGCAGCGATCTTCACTTGGGCGGGGAGATTTATTACAACGGGAATCCCTATACGTTTGGTACCACGGGCCCGCCTTATGATACGGGATCGAACGGCTTCATAATGGGCAGCATCGCCATCACTGGAGTGGCGACCAACAGCACTCCGGGGGGCCTTTATGCCTCCGATGGTTTGCAAACGATCTATTCGTATAGCGACGATCTCTTCTGGACGAAGGGCCGGCAGGCTCTAAAGTTCGGAACGCTTATCAATCACTACCAGATTAGATCGATCAACGGCCTCGGGACCATCGGCAGTCTCATCTTCAACAATTACCCACAATTTCTCAGTGCGCTGGCGAGCAGCTACGCGATTTTTTCGCCAGGCTTTAATCCCAGATTAGACGTTCGCTACAACACGCTGGGATTTTACGTGCAGGATGATGTTCGGGTGAGTTCCAAGTTGACGGTAAACTTGGGCTTGCGCTACGAACCGAACACGAACATGATCGAAATCCACGGTCACGCGTCAGGCATCCGGAATCTTGCTACTGATGCACAGCCCACACCAGGTCACATAATGATGCAGGACCCAAGTTGGCACAATATCAGCCCGCGATTCGGGTTCGCGTGGGACCCGTGGGGAAATGGAAAGACAGCGGTTCGAGGCGGGGTCAGCTATCTACAGGATGTCGGGACTTGGATCGGGTATATGCATCCGACTACAAAGCAGCTCCCCAATGAGAATCCGATCTTAGTTCCCGGCGGGTCGGCAGGCGAACCATTTACGCTCCCATTTTCCATCCCCTCAACCTTGCCTCTGACCACGCGGACGCCGACGATGTACGAGTGGTACAAGGACGGCCAGCTACCTTTCGACCCGGGCAACCAGCAGCCGAGGGGATGGTATTACAACCTTTCGATACAGCGGCAAGTGCCGTGGAGTATGGTTGTGACGCTGGCCTATGCGGGT
>DASRRN010000093.1:0-7051 GCA_035695685.1 Acidobacteriaceae bacterium
GCATTTTCACCAGGGCTAAAAGCCCGGTCATTGCAAGATAAAGCGTTCACGCGGGTTTGAAAACCCGCTTCCCCGGACTGAAGTCCGGGGCTGGCACGGATCATGCTGTAGCCGGTCACAAACTATGGTGCCTAGGGTCCGTTGCCTGCCGCCCTGGTATTGAAATATGTAGAAACTCCATGGCACGACTGAAGTCGTGCCATGATACAAAGCAAAACCCAAAACTGAAGCTCGATAAACCATACCCCAGGCTCGAGAAAATGTAGAAGCTCCAGGCCCAGGACGATAGTCCTAGGGTAAACGAAAGCCATTCGACCCAGTCCCGCCAGGGACGGCTGAACACATCGGGCCTGGAATTACAGCCGTCCCTGCGGGACTGGTCCAGTTCGTGGCGGGTTACTCCAGGACTATCGTCCTGGGCTACTTTCAGCCCGTCCCTGCGGGGCTCCGCGGTTTTCCTTCCGGGTCCGCTGGACCCTCGTTGGATAAACGCCTATCTGTGTGACGCACTGCACTAGCCTGCAAACGAACCCATGATTCATTTGCAAAGAAAATTACGCTAAGAACAACTCAGCCTACGGCTTCTCCGCGAAGACTGCGTCAAGAGGAGCACCAGTGACCCAACCGCGCACCCGCACGAATCCAGAAGCTTCCAGCAAGGCCCGGAACTCGCCGAGGGTCCGCTCTTTGCCCTCCGTGCACACCAGCATATTCAGTGACTGTAGCTGCGCTGCGATGGGCCCGGTCTTATCTTCATTCACCAGCTTCTCAGATAAAAGAATGGCACCCCCAGACGGCAAATGTTCGTAAATCGCCTTCAACAGTTCGTTCACCTTCGCATCCGGCCAATCGTGCAGGATTCTGCCCAAACCAAACAAGTCCGCCTTTGGAAGCTCTTCCTGACGAAAGAAGTCGCCCTTTCTGAGCTCAATCCGCGAGGCCATCGACGAAGCCGAAACTTGCTGTCGCACCACATCGATTACCTGAGGAAGGTCAAAAATAATTGCCTGCAAGGCGGGATATCGCTCACACGCAGCCATGGCTAAATGGCCCGTTGCACCGCCAAGATCGGCAAAGATCTTAAACCGCGACAAATCAAAAGCAGAAACCACCAGGGGCGAGCTCAGTACGCCAAAACCGTGCATACCCTGGAGAAAAGTCTGTGTAGCCTCTTCCGTACGGAAGAAGTGATCGAAAATTCCCCCGTCCTGATGGAAAGTCTGCTTCCATTGTGGCCCGCCTTCGCGCATCGCATTCTCCAGATTGCTCCAGAGCTGATAAAGCACCTTGTCGGAGTAGAGAATGTACCCGGCCAAAGTAGCCGGTGTGCCGCGACAGAGATATGTGCTGGCAACAGGCTCGTTCTTATAGATGCCATCCTGCTTGTTGAGCAGTCCCAACCCGACGCATGCATCCAAAAGCCGTTCCATCGGTTCGCTTTGTGCGTGCAGCTCCTCCGCAAGTTTCGCCGCAGACCCAGGCGACCGCTCCAGGGAATCGAATGCCCCCAGCGAAACTGCAACAAACATCGCCTTCGACGAACGAAATGCGTCGATCAGCGTCAGCACCGGACCAGGATCGACCGGACCAGGATCGACCGGACCAGGATCGGCCGGACCAGGATCGGCCGGACCAGGATCGGGAATCATAAAGCCCCCTGCGCTTCGGTCACGACCGCGGTAGAAGGATCAATCCCAAAGCAGAAGAAAATAGCCACAAGACAAAGCACCGAGGAGACGATAAACGGCACGTTCCAGCCATACGACCCCAACAGATAGCCGAGTAAGACAGGCGAGATAGCGCCGCCCAGGTTTCCGAATGTATTCATGATCGAAGCAATCGAACCCGCAAAGTCGCCGCCGATATCGAGCGGGATGGCCCAGGACACGCCTACCGTTAACTCCAGCCCAAAAACCGAAACACAGGAAAAAACAACCGATGCGATGGTGCGGCTGGTAAAGGTGGCCGGCAGGATCGATCCTGCCGCAATCACGAACCCAAGCACCGCAATAACCCGGCGTGCGGTTCTAAGATTGCCGGTGCGCGCCGCCCACAGGTCAGAAAGCCAACCTCCCAAAAGATTGCCTACGGCGCCGGCGACAAACGGCAAGCTGGCATAAAAGCCCATCTGCTTCAAATTCACTCCCCGCGAATCGTAGAGATACTTGGGGAACCAGTCCAGATAAATATCGATGCTGTAGCCGTAGCAGAAGTACATCATGGCCAGCATCCAGACCGTGCGGTTTCGCAGGATCATCCGCCACGGTACCGAACGCACGGAGCCGGAAGGCGCGCTCTCTGGCTGATGAATTACGGCCAGCTCAGCGGCGTTCACGCTTTGATGATCGGCCGGCCGATCGCGATAGAACCAATACCACGTGGCCGCCCACGCGAGGCCAAGTAATCCAAAAAGAAAAAATGGCATACGCCAGCCAAAGTGGATCATGACGGCGACCACCAGGGGCGGGGTGAGCGCGGCCCCCAATCGAGAAGCCGCGTGGGGCAATCCTTGCGAGAAGCCGCGTTCTTCCGGCGGCATCCAACGCGAGAGGGAACGGGTGGCAATGGGGAAAGCTCCCGATTCGCCTACCCCAAACAGAAATCGGCAAAGACCGAGTGAAGTCGCGTTCCAACAAACCGCGGTCAGGGAGGTAAAGAGCGACCACCAGCAAACAATGCAGGCCAAGGCCCGCCGTGGTCCAACTTTATCGCCAAACCAACCCCCCGGTATCTGAAACAGAGCGTATCCCCAGCGAAACGAGCTGAAGATCCATCCCACGGCAATGGCCGAAAGTCCAAGATCCCGCTGGATTACCGGCATGGCCGAGGAGATGTTCACTCGGTCCATATAGGTAATGACATAGGCGGCTACGATAAGCCCGAGGACAACAAAGCGGGCCCGCGTCGGTCTAAGAGAATTCGCCGCGAGCTTTTGACTCTCATTCAACATTAGGTAAGAGAAGACTCAATCTCGCCTCGTTCCCATTCACCGCTGTGGAGCTGCATCCGCCGGCGGCGTTGTCATTTGATCCAGGGGCCCGTAGTTTTTCGTGAGATACTCGAGGACCGTATCGATCTCATCGTCGGTAAGATCTGCTCCGCGCGAAACCATCTGGTTTACCACTTGTTCCCATTCTTTGCGAGAAGCATGTTTCGCGGTGACCACTGTGAGCGCATGGCATACCGCGCATTGTTTTTGCACGATGGCTTTTCCGGCGCCATCCGGCATGGCGGCGGAATTCGCAGGGAGCACCGTGGCTTGAGTACTTTGAGATTGGCTGGCAGGACTCTCCGTAGAGTTAGTTGTACTTTGCACTACCTTGGCGCTGGGGAGTCCGCCCGGTAACGCAAAGGCGAAGACGGAATCACCCGCCGTCATATCGAAAAAGCTTCCACCGGTCGCCACCATCACCACGTACTGCTTCCTATTCTTGGCCTCATAAGTCATGGGAGTTGTATAAGACCCCGAATCCAGCGTCGTCTGCCATAGCAGCTTGCCGGTTTTGGCATCGAACGCATGGAAGATATGATCATTTGTAGCAGCAATAAGCACCAACCCACCCGCGGTGGCGATCGAGCCGCCAAAATTCAAAGTGCCAGTTCCATGTATGCCCTTTGCATCGAGCTCAGGGATGGTGCCGAAGGGAATTTTCCAGGCCACTTCGCCGGTGTTGGCATTGATCGCCCAAAGCTGTCCCCAGGGCGGTTGCTGGCAGGGCCAGAATTTATCGTTGTTCCAAAAACGGGCGTAGTCGCCCCATGGGCTATGGCGCTCATATTGAGGATCTGTCCCCTCAGGATTCTTCACCAGCTTTCCCACATCGGCCAGATTGTTGGTATTGACGAACAGGTATCCGAGCTTGGGATCGTAGGACATTCCCGGCCAGTTGACCGCTCCAATCGTGCCCGGGAATTGAATCGTCAATTTCAATCCGAAGGGAGTATACGGGCCCCGGTTCTCCATGCCACCTTCCGTGGCCAACAGGTCTTCGCAAAACTTTTTCTGCTCGGGAGTGACCGTGGCAATCTCATCGGGACGAAAGCTCATGCGTCCCAACGGCTCAGGCTTGAGAGGGAATGGCTGCGTGGGCCACGCCTCTTCGTTAGGCGCCAAGCTGGCGGGCACAGGCCTTTCCTCCACGCCAAACACCGGGGTGCCGTCGCGCCGGTCCAGGATAAAAAGCAGACCATTCTTCCCCAGGACCGCGACCGCAGGAATCTTCGTTTCTCCTTTCTTTACATCCATCAAGACGGGAGCCGATTCCAGGTCGTAGTCAAAGATATCGTGGTGGACTGTTTGGTAATACCACACCAGTTTGCCGGTGTCCGCATTGAGCGCGACAATACAGTTACCAAAGAGGTTTTTACCCTTCCTGTCCGGCGCATAAAAATCGTAGGTCGGCGAGCCGAAGGGAAGAAACACCAGCCCTTGTTTCAGGTCCACGCTCATCAGACCCCAGACGTTGGTTCCCGAACGATTCTTCCAACTGTCGCCCGGCCAGGTATCGTGGCCAACTTCCCCCGGCTGCGGTACCGAGTGGAATCGCCACACTAACTTGCCGCTATGCAGGTCCCACGCCCGAATATCGCCGGAAGCACCCTGTGCCGGCGACTCTTGAACCGCAGCCCCGGTAATCACCAGGTCTTTGTAAATACTCGGCGGCGAGTTCATATCGTATTGAGAGTGCGGAAAACCGTTATCCGCGCCCGCCTTCAAGTCCACATATCCATCTGTGCCAAAACCGGACGTGGGTTTCCCAGTCTTCGCGTCCAGAGACAGAAGCCGTCCGTCAGAGGTTCCAGACAAGATAGAGGCAGGTGTCGTCTTATCCCCTCGCCAATAAGAAACACCACGAGAAGCTGGGCGTCCTTTTTCGAACTTATATGTCCATATCTCGTCGCCGGTCTCTGGGCTAAGCGCGACGATGGTGTTGTACGGAGTCGGCAGATACAAAGTGTCGTTCACCATGATCGGTGTTGCCTCCGACAATCGTCTGCCGCCGCCCCGGCCCGCCGGCCCCATTTTCTGTGGGCGGGGACCCTCCTTCTTCATATGGTAGGTCCACGCAAGGGTCAAATTCTGCACGTTGCTGGTGTTCACCTGTTTTAACGGCGAATACCGCGTGCTCGCATCATCGTGGCCGTACATCGGCCAATCTGACTGGCACCAGACCGGTGGTATGGTAAGGAAGACTACAGCGAAAACTGCGCCGAAAATCCGAGGTTTCAAAATCTGATGCCCCTCATACGTAGCCCGATCATATTATGCCGTCAGGGACACCGACAATTTCTCTGAATACTCCGGCATGTCCACTTCCGATGATTCCGCGAAGTGTCTGCATCCCGTCAAAACTATGCCGCACAAAGGACGCCAATCCGATGTCTACTTTTCCCTCACGAATCACCGCACAAGCGAAGCGCGTCGCGATCTTCCTGCTCATGCCCATGGGATTGTGCTGCGTAAGCACCGCTCAAACCCACGATGTCGAAATCAACAACGGCATCATTCAGGCAACGATTCATCCTCCCGATCCCATCACCGGTTTCTATCAGGGAACGCGTTTTGACTGGTCTGGCGTGATCGGGAGCCTCAAGTATGCCGGTCACAACTACTACGGGCCCTGGTTCACGAAAACGAGTCCAACCGTAGTCGACTATATCTACCAGGGCGCTGATATTGTTGCCGGACCCTGCAGCGCGATCACCGGACCCGTAGAAGAATTCTCCACCAACAATGAAGGGCTCGGCTTCAGTGAGGCTAAACCCGGCGGAACATTCCTCAAAATTGGCGTAGGCGTTCTCCGTAAACCCGACGACGCGAAATACAGCATGTTCCGCCTCTACGACGTGGTCGATCACGGCCAATGGTCAGTTCAGGCAACGCCGGCTTCCATTGTTTTCACCCAGAGAGTCATGGATCCGTCCTCAGGCTATGGCTATCTCTATCAAAAGACCGTGCGCCTGGTTACCGGAAAGCCGCAGATGGTGATCGAGCATCGCCTCACGAATATTGGCCAGCGGCCCATCGTAAGCAGCGTTTACGACCACAACTTTCTGGTCCTCGATAATCAGGGCGTTGGGCCCGATTTCACTGTCACCCTGCCTTTCGATATTCACCCCGCCAAACCAGTGAACGCACTCGGCGCAGTCAACGGAAAAACCATCTCTTACTTAAAACAACTCGAGGGGCACGACCAGTTTGGAGTCGCTATCGAAGGCTTTGGAAAAACCGCCGAAGACTACAAGATCACGATCGATAACAAGCACATCGGCGCCGGAATGAAGATCTCCGGCGATCAGCCTCTCGAAAGTGAAGAGCTTTGGTCGATTCGATCCATTCTTGCCATGGAGCCCTTCATTCATATGTCCATTGCGCCCGGAAAAGACTTTACCTGGAAATACACCTACGACTACTACACCATCGGTAAGTGAGCCGCTTTCTTTACTCTGCTTTTGCCCAGGCCATGCCATCCGCACCCGGGCCCACGTCAATCAGATCCTTGACGGTCCAATCGGAAAGGTTGATGACCGCGACCTTTCGGCTTTTATCGCATGAGGCATAGGCGACCTGGTTGTTCGGATTCACAAGAATCGCTTGCGGCCTAACGGGCACGTCAATCACGTGTTCGACCTTCATGGTGCTCAGGTTCAACGCCGATACTTTGTGGATTAACGGGTTGGCAATAATCAACCATTTGCCGTCAGGTGTGACCGCGGTTCCGTAGCCAAGACCCGGGAGCGGTACCCACTTCACGACCTTATTTGTGGCGGTATCGATGACCGCCAATTGCGGTTTCGTCTGATCGGATGTGAAAACCTTGCTGCCATCTACGGCCATGGAAATACGTTGAATCTGGCCAGACACGGGAATGACCGCGATTGTCTTACGTGCGTCGAGATCCAGGACCGACACCGTACCGGGACCAACATTGGCGGTATATCCCCGGTGGCCGTCACGGGAGATGACGAGCATGTGTGACTGGTCCTGATTCGTCGGCACCGACCCGATGATGCGTAACGTAGCCGGGTCAATGATGCTGATCGAGCGGTT
>DASRRN010000094.1:0-4028 GCA_035695685.1 Acidobacteriaceae bacterium
GACAAGGACAACACCACCATCGTTGAAGGCCGCGGTGACTCCAAGGCCATCGAAGGCCGGGTGAAGGAAATCCGCAACCAGGTGGAGAAGACGACCTCCGACTACGACCGCGAGAAGCTGCAAGAGCGCCTCGCCAAGCTAGTCGGCGGCGTAGCTGTCATCAAAGTGGGCGCGGCAACCGAGACCGAGATGAAGGAAAAGAAGGCTCGGGTTGAGGATGCCATGCACGCGACCCGTGCGGCAGTTGAGGAAGGCATTGTCCCGGGTGGTGGTGTAGCACTGCTGCGCTCCGCCAAGGACGTGGATGATCTGATCAAGAAGCTCGAAGGTGACGAGAAGATCGGTGCAACGATCGTCCGTCGCGCCCTGGAAGAGCCTCTTCGCCAGATCGTTGGCAATGCCGGTGAGGAAGGTGCTGTGATCGTGGGCAAGATCAGCGACAACAGCAATCCTCATTTTGGCTACAACGCTGCGACCAACCAATACGAGGATCTGGTCCAGGCCGGCGTCATCGATCCCACCAAGGTGGCCCGCACTGCTCTGCAGAATGCAGCCTCGATCGCTGCGCTTATGCTGACGACCGAAGCGATGGTGGCCGATATCCCCGAGCCGAAGTCTCCTCCTCCGGGTGGTGGTCACGGCGGCGGTGGTATGGGCGACATGTACTAAGCAACACGCATTTGTTACACGAGAGGCCACCCGCAAGGGTGGCCTCTCTTTTTTTGTGCTGAGCCCGCACGATGAACCTGTGATATTGAGACTTCTCGCAACTTGCCCGACTAGCCAGGATATAAGGCTAAAATAGGGCGGAGAGGTCCGCAATGAGTTTGAGCACGGTGCAAGAAATTGAACGCGCCATAAGTGCCCTAAAGCCGCAGGAGTTGGAAGAGCTGTACTCATGGCTTGACCAAAATTGCCCCCAACCCATCGACACTCGCGTTCAGTCCGATCTTGCGACGGGCCGTCTCGACAACGCCATTCATCGCGCCTTGGACGACGAAAAGAACGGTCGCGTCCACCCGCTTTAAACACTGGATGCAACATCACACCACTGCGAAGTGTCAGGACTTCAAACAAAGCCGTCCGGACCACTACTTATTCCCCGAGTGTCCAATAGCCAAACGCAAACCCACCCGAAACGTAAAGGGCAGCGATGGATACCCGATCGGGGCGATTCTCTTATTGCTGGTCAGGTTGTCCAGTTGCGCGTACGCCGCGAGCCAGGAAAGGAACTGATAACTTCCGCCAAGATCGAGCTTGGTATAACCAAAATCGAGATTGCGATTCGGTAAGAGCAGCGAGTTGCCTCCCGCAAAGTCGCGGCCGGCCAGAAACGTGGAATCGTCGCTGCGGGTGGCAATGGCGGCCGTAAAGCCCACCGAATATTGTTCTCCGTTGTAGCTGACCGTGGCGTAACCAGTGTGCGGTGGCCGATGGAACGGGCGGGCTCCACGAAGCGGGTCAGAGGCCCCGATGGGCACGTTCGAGAAGGGGGGTGCCGGCTCACCCGGAAGGCCGGTGTTAAACGAGGGCTCCAGCGCGTCGGAGGTAAAGGACCGCTCCACCACTGCATCCAGATAGGTGTAGCCTGCGCGCAGAAACAGATTGCTGAACACCGTGTATTCGGCTTCGCTTTCGATGCCTTGGGCGCGAAAGGCTTGCGAGTTGAGGTCGAGGTCCCCGGCGTTGCTCAGCAGGCTTTCCAGTTGCTGCTGTTGGCTGGGGCTCAATTGCGGCAAGAGCGCGGGCACTTCCGTGGCCGGCACCGGCTCGATTTGCCTGCCGTACTGATTGTGGAAGTAGCTGACCCGCAGTACGCCGCGCTCGCTGAGAAAGCTCTGCGCCACCCCGCCCTCATAGGTGCGCGACTGCTCCGCAACGATGGGCGTAATGTGGAACTGCTGAATTGACTCTCTGCCTCCCTGCTGCGTGAGCAGGAAGTTGTAGAGGCTGCTGAACTGCTCATCGAGCGACGGCTCCTGGTAGCCATTGGCGAAGTTAAAGCGGATCTTGGTGCCGTGAAACAGGCCGTGGCCAGGACGAACCGGATAATACGCCAACCCGATGCGAGGAGTGCCCACCGTCCCAAAGAGCTCGTTCTTCTCTGCCCCTCCCCCGAGCGAGTAGTAGAGCCGATACTTGTAGTTTCCTTGAATTTGCGCCGTGTAGTCGTAGTTACGACGATCCAGGGTCTGATCGATCCCATAGGTCGCAGACTTCTTCGCACCACGCTCGTCCTCGTAACGAAACGTGAACATGCCGAGAATGTTCTGGGTGAAGGGATAGTCACTCTGAAAGTAGACCTGATCGCGATTGTTGACCCGCTCCACCGAATCGGGATAAATGCCTGGGAAATTCAGGACTGCTTGTCCGGCTACAGAGTCACCGTTAGCTCCCCGGATGAGGGTAGTGTAACCGTAATAGTTCGTCGAGCTGATTCCATCCGTGGTGGTGGTGAGCGGAATGCCCGCGGCATAAAAATTGACATCCTGCTCCCGCTTGCGCGTCATGCCATAGCGCACCAGGTTGTGCCAGCCGCCGCTCGTCCGGTTGTCGAGCGACGCTCCGAGGTAGATATCCTGGTTCGACTGCTTGCCGGCGTTCGCAATGCCATAGAAGTTGAAGGTGCCGGGAGTCCCAACCGCCGCATCGCTGTTCCGTGCGACAACCCGAAGCTGGGTTGCGGAAGTGAGTGCGTAACCCAGGTTCGCGGTCGCCGTGTCATCGTGAAATTCATTCATCTTTACGGAGTTGTCGCTCTGAAAGGCGTCAAATCCACCGTAATAATCAAACTTGTTGTGGGTGCCTCCGAGCTGTGCCATGTTGCGAAAACTAGTGAACGTGCCGGCATCCCCCTCGTAGAAGAATGACGGAAATCCGGTGCTGCCCCGCGGCGTGCTGAGGCTGACGACTCCGGCAGAAGCATCGGAGCCATAGAGCACGCTGTTGGGTCCCCGATAAACCTCGAATTCTCCTATGCCGGCAGTCGACAAATTGCTGAAATCGAAAGCGCCCCCGACATCTCCTATGGGAACACCATCCAGATTGACCTGATTGGCATCCGCATTACTGCCGCGAATGAAGAGCGAGCTCAGGGCGCCATACTCGCCCTGGCGCACCACGAAAACACCCGGCATCTGACGGAGTGGATCGACCAGGTCGATGCGATTGCGAAACTCACCATTGCGCTGGGCGCTGATGGCCGCGCTCACCTGCGCCTCGGGGAGAGGGGTACCTGTAGCAGAGGTGACCATCTCCTGTTTTTGGTTCTCCGCCTCGAGGACCACATTTTCCTCGTGACTGTCTACGGCTCCGGCGTAAAAGCTGAGGCTGGTAATTTGCCTGAAATGAGTGGCGGAGATGAGGACGTAAAATCGTCCGCTGGCACTGCTGCTGATTTGGTAGGTGCCATCGGTACGGGTCAGCGCCAGGGCCAGAATCTGACCATTCTGCACCAACACGACACTGGCATGGATGACGGGCAGGCCCAGTGGATCGGTGACGACTCCGTGCACAATGGCGGCTTGCGCCGAACGGCATAGGAGAAAAAACCACAGCAGCAAAAGATAAAAGCCAGATTGGAGGACGCACACGCGCCGCGGTCGAACCGGCATGGAAATCCTTTTTCTCCCGGAACGAGGGGTGGCCTGCACCTCGATAGACGGCGAACGCCGGTCGGACGCGCACGCCGGTTCAACCTGGGCAGAATAAATGGTGACCCCGGGAAGACTCGAACTTCCGACAAACAGTTTAGGAAACTGCTGCTCTATCCACCTGAGCTACGGGGCCACTTGTTGTAACTGACTGGCATGCTATGAGTTTAGAGCATTTCTGGGATTCTTGTGGCCATCGCGCAGCGGCGGGTGCCATCTACGGCGAGCAGTAAAGCGGCTTGGAAAGACAAACTCCTCCTCCGGGGTTCTTCCCTCCCAACAAACGACGGGTGCCCCATATCTCGCTCGTTTTTCGCGAGATGTGGGATACCACTGCTCTTCATCCCTGGTGCTTTTTGTCTGACATCAAGAACG
>DASRRN010000095.1:0-8875 GCA_035695685.1 Acidobacteriaceae bacterium
GATAATGGTCGCCACCACAAACGCAACCGCCAAAAAGCGCGCCGGCTTGAGCTCTTCGATCACGAACGGCGCAATCACGCCCGCGATCCACAACGGCGCCAGCACCAGATTATTAGCAAAGATCTGCCCGCGCTCGAACACCAGCGGCCCGCCGGTCAGGTCGAATCCGATCGCGCGGTGATGCGCGATCAGCGCCAGGAACGGCCAGTGATGCGCCCCCTGCCACACCAGGCTAGGCATCGCGATCAAGGCGGCGAGCGCCGTCCCTAGCCAGAGCTTCTTCGTCAGCAGCACATCCCGGTGGAAGAGTAGCAGCCCAAGAAACAGCCCGGCGAGCCACATCACGATTCCGTACTTGACCTCCATCGCCAGTCCCGCCACCGCCCCGGCCCACAGCAGGCTGTTCGCGTCGTGCCGCACAATGTACCGCGCAATGAAGTACGCGCACCCCGTCCATGCCAGCGGCTCGAACGTGGTAGTGGTCAGCGTTGCCGTCATCGCCGCCAACGCCGGGCTCAACGCCGCCGCCACTGCTGCCGTCACCACGACGGCCGTCCTCCGGCTGAATAAGCTCGCGAATGCCGCAGTCACCGGAACCAGCACCGCCGCCGCCACCACCGCGGGCAGGCGCAGCAGCCAGAGGTTGTGCCCGAAGGCCTGCGTCGCGGCCGCCAGCACCGGGATCAGTGGCGGCTGGTCCACGTACCCAAACGCCGGATGCCGCCCGCAATCAATGAAGTACAGCTCGTTCCGGAAATATCCGTAGCGGCTTGCCACGGTAAGATGCAGCAGCGCCGTCACGGCAGCAATGCCCCACACCCACCACGCCTGCCGCCTGGAAAAACCCTCTGTTTGCGTCGGAGAACCGGTTGAACGGTGCATGAATACCTCCGCCGAAAATAATAAGTACTAGCTTAATAAATATTCAAGTTGGAGCTTGAAATTTCAAGAGATATTCACGGTGCCGGAGGCACAATATATGCTTTAGCGTATTGTCGTAAGAGGGGCAATCTGCCCTTTCGACTCTCGCAGGCAGGTGCTTCCCATGCGTGTTGTCATGCTCTCCGGTCCCATCGGCGCCGGCAAAACCACGGTCGCCCGGGAGTTGCTCTCCCTTGCGGCAGCTCCCACCTGTTACCTCGAGGGCGACACCTTCTGGTCGCTCTTTGTCAAGCCCGAGGCAAAACAGCGCCACGAGCGTTTCCGGCTTATCATGCGCTCCATGACCGCTGCCGCCGTGCCCCTCGCCCGCGGCGGATATGAAGTCCTGCTCGACTTCTCCTTTCCGCTCGACTTCCTCGACACAGCTCGCAAAATCCTCAAGGAGATTCCTCTGGATCTCGTCATCCTCCGGCCCAGCCTGCCCGTCTGCGTGCAGCGCGCCGCCGAACGAGAAGCAGGCCGCATTCCCGACTACTCCCGCTACGGCGACTTCTACGCGATGTTCGAGGGCCGGCCACAAAACGAAATTAGCGACGACGCGCTCGATGCCCGCTCGGCTGCCTTGCGCATCCGCCAAGGACTCGACACCGGTCTCTTTCGCGTGTCGTAGTCGCGCGTTTGTCAGAGGCCCCCCCGATAGCATGTAAGAGGAAAGCAGCCAAACAATGTCCGGAGCTCCCTCCGCAGCCAAGCCCACCGAATTGCAATTCATACTGATAAGCCTTAGGGCTGTATCTGAAGCGCCCGCAAGGGAAGCTCGGGCGTTGGCCTCGCGATCAAAGCTCTCAGCCAACCGACCGATGGCGAAGAGCCCGGGAATCGAGGATAAAGAACCTGCCCGAGAAGCCTGTGCGCCGCCTCAGCGCTGGTCACGGCAGAGAGCCCAAACGTTGTCTTCACGCAGTTTCGTGGACATCCATGATAGGTAAAGAAGAATCCGCTAAACTGAGGCCGTGTCTGGTCGAGCGCCCTCGTTCTGCGCCAAGGCCTTGTGCTCACGCTGATCGCCGTGGCGCTCGGTTGGCCGGCCGCCTGGATGTTATCCAAACTGGCGGCCAGCTTCCTCTACGGCATTCACCCGCATGACGCGCTGACCTTCGCGATCGTTCCGATATTCCTGACCGCAGTCGCCCTGGTGGCGTGCTGGATCCCTGCTCGGCGTGCCGCGTCTATCGATCCCATGCAGGCATTGCGAACCGAGTAGGGGTGCTTGGGCGTGAGGCATGGCATTTGCTGTTGACCTACTGAAAGATGCCCATCATCTTGCGGCCCGCGGCGGAAATAACCGAAGCAATGCTAATTCCGTCTGATCACAGGCCGGAAAAAGCAAAAGAATCCGACTTTAGTCGGATGCAGACGTGAATGATCGAAGAGTAGAGTTCGCCTGCTTCTTGCAACAGCACTCGTGATGTTCCCAAGAGCATCGAGCGATCCAGGGCAGAGGCGGAAAGGGATCCCATGCGAAATCCGGAAGGTTCGGCCTGTGCTTGTCGCAGGCACTTAGAACTCCTTGTGCCACATCGTACCAATAGGCTCAAAGTACGGTGGTTCTGCGTTGTCCTATGCCTGGTTGGCATGTTCTCCGTGACGTTTGTTCGAGCCCAAATCGTTCAACCTCCGGAGCCGGTTGACCCAAGTCCTATCAATGGCGAGATGTATTACCTCCTCAATCAACTGTCCGGACTGCAAATAGACTTGAATAATAACTCGGCTACGCCCGGCGACAAGATCGTTGTCAACGGGAGAAGTTTCACAAACCTTAGCCAGCGATGGGCCTTTACCAAGGCTCTCAGCGGTAACTGGAAGATCAGCAATATTCTCAATGGCCTGTGTGTGGACAGCGTGGTCTCGCAGGGCATTACATACACCGTCCAGAACCCGTGCGGCATCAATGTGGCGACGCAGGAGTGGTCATTCACCTATGTGAAGAACGGCTTCAACGTGGTTACGAATGTTGGTACGAAACTTGTCCTGGACGTGTCCAACGCGAGCCTTGCTCCGGGAGCACAACTGATTGGGTCGTCACTCTCCGGTCCACCAACGCAAAGCCAGTTGTGGCTATTCCGCCCCACGTTTTTCCGAGGGAACGACTCGAGCCTTCAGGAAAAAGCGGAATTTGATCGCGTTGCAGCGAACAATGCCTCCTCATACCCCTGGTGGCACGACGCCTATCTCCCCGGTCAGGACATTTTCCAAATCTTCAAGAACAACGGGATGAACATGATTCGCGTTCGCCCAGCCTCCATCAACACCACAGTTACATACGGAGGCGTAAGCTTCCCGATTGCGACCGGCCCGTATAACCACTACACACTGGCGTCTCCGCCAGCCACCCAGATCATTCCGGCGACGGCTACCGGGAACCCCGGAAGCGCCGGGGACTACGCGGAGACAGACTGGTCGGGCATCGACCTGGCAGTTCGAGCGAAGAAGCTTGGCATGTCGGTCAATGTGACTCTGTTCTACGATGGCTGGAACACATCCGATACGCCAGGGAACTGGGCAGGTAAGACTCTCGGCCAGTTGTCGGGAGTCCCCTCCGTTGCTGACTGCACCGTTGCGGGAAATTGCCTGATGTACAACTACGTTAAGGACGAGATGGAACTCTATCGGGCGATGGGCGCGTGGCCCGATGTGGTTGCGCTCGGAAATGAAGTCACCAGCGGTATGTTCAATTCGGCGGGAAGCGCAGGCCTCAGCGGCACAAACTGCAACACGAATAACAATGGAGGTGGAACCTGTTTCATCGCCATACAAAAAGCGGCCATGCAGGCGATTCTCGACGCAGCATCCGACACATCAAACCCTGCCCTTGGTCCACCGCTGCCGCCGCCGATCCGCTGCATACACATCACGGGGGATCGTGACCTGTACACGTACTACGCCGGCGCGACAACAAATGGCATCCCTCTCGATGCCGTCTGCGAGAGCTACTATCCGGGTTGGCACGGAGCCACGACACAAGCACAGTACAATTGGCACCACTTAAGTGGCCAGCTAATTGCGGAGCCTAACTTCGCCAAGGAAGCCACTCAGCTTGGCTTGCCAATCTTCAATATCGAGGATGGCGTCTCATACGCATTGGCGTCCGAGTACAGTACCGCGAGTCCTCAGGACGCGTGGTACGGGATCAATCCACCGGGACCTTCTGCAGCGCTCGCCCGTCAAGCGATGATCGATCTCAACAAGGTGCAGAAGAGCGTGCCCAACAATCTGCACATGGGCATGGAGTGGTGGGCCGGGGAAGCGTCATCCATTGCCGGTTCCGCCCTCGGCCCATTGAATAGTTATTGGGGTACGGGTGGCGTTGATTTGTTCGATAACATGACCACGGCCGGAGACCCTCGTGACAATGTGGCAATGCCCGTAATGCTCGCAATGGGTGGAAAATTGGACCCCACCCTGACCTACGTATTTGTGAATGCCGCCAACGGGCGAATTCTGGAGACGACGGACGCATCCACAGCGGCCGGCGCCGCGCTGGGTACTGGTCTGAGGACCGGGCTTGCAGGCCTACACCAGCAGTGGCAGATCATTTCCCAGGCAGGCAATGCCGAGGAAAACCTTGCCGTCTACCCGGCGCCGATGGATCACCGCGGCGACGGTTACTTCCAGATCATCAACATGAACCAGACCAACGGGCTGAACGTTCTGGATTCGCAGCATGGTGGGTCAGGTAACGCCGTGGTGCAGAATCCGGAGAGCTACAGCACCAACGCCATCACCGGGAACCCAAACCAGGAGTGGGACATCCAGTCGGCTGGAAACTGCGGCGATACACCGGCAAACTGCACCACTCCACCGCTGACAGCAACCGGAAACTATTACACGATTATCAATAAATCCACTGGGCTGCTGCTGACCGCGAACGGAACGGACGCCAACGAAACGATCGAGTTGCAGCCCCCGGCCACGGCCTCCAACGGCGATTTCACAGTTCCGGCCAACAAAGATCAGCTGTGGCAGATCGTTCCTGTCCACATCACCGGGCGTGCGCTTTATCCATTCAACGGTTTCCAGTCGCCAGTGGCGAATCCGCCCAGGGTGAACTCAGAAAATGCCGGCGGGGCGATTCCCATCAAATTCAGCCTGGGTGGCGACCAGGGCCTGGGTGTGATCGTTCCCGGTTATCCCACGGCGACGCAGGTGGACTGCAAGAGCGAGGCGCCGATAGGGAGCGCCATGCCAGCGGGCACGGCTGGTAACAGCGGACTCACCTATGACCCTTCGTCCAACACTTATACCTACGTGTGGAAGACTGATAAGAGCATGGCGGGCACGTGCCAGATGTTCATCCTGCTCCTGATCGACGGCTCGGACCACCTCGCGTATTTTCAGTTTTAGTGGCGACGGAGAATGGAAGGTTCATCCTCAGGCATCCTGTTGGTGGATATGCCTGGGGAGGGTCTTCGATTTTTCCAGCTACTGTGGCGCTACCCCAGATTTCCTGTGGACCTTAGTGGCGTTGGTAAATTTCATGCGGCTTTCTTTGAGAGAAAGCCGCATACGTGGAGGTTGGGAGTGCCGCGAGCGAAGGAAATCCGGGTACGCTTCGGTCCCACGGCAGGCCGGGGCAGGCGGGATGACAAACGGGCGGGTTGTGCTTCGATAAGATCTTGTGGTCTGGGAGGGGCGCTGTCAGCCGGACGTGGTTGAACCCCACACGAATCCTGAAACTCTGTCGTATGATTGTGCGCATTCCATTATGTCCCGGAGAATGCGCTTGAGCGCTTTACACGAGCAATATGCACTGGGCCATTCGCCGCAGGAGTACGCGCGGCTCGCCCGTCAGGCGGAAATTTTAAGGCCCATGACTCGACGACTTTTTGCCGAGGCCGGCATTGAGCCCGGTATGCGGGTGGTTGATCTCGGCTCAGGAGCAGGCGATATCTGTATATTGCTTGCTGAAATGGTCGGACCGGGCGGTAGCGTGACCGGTCTCGATGTCGATCAGAACGCATTGATCCACGCCCAAGAGCGAGTCGCCGCCGCGGGAGTTTCGAACATCACGTTCGTGCATTCCGACTTCGCGCACTATGTTCCGAATGCACCGGTCGATGCAATTGTGGGGCGCCTGGTGCTCATGTATCAGGACGATCCGGCTGCGGCTTTGACGAAGATCACGCAGTATCTTCGTTCGGGCGGTGTGGTCGCGTTCCTCGAGCCTTGGTTTCAATCTCCATCTGGCCCTGACAGCACGACGAAGACAGCGATCACGTGCATAGTGGAAACACTCCGCCGTTCCGGAGCTCACGTCGATTTGGGACCGCGTTTGCATCGAGTATTCCTGGCCGCTGGTCTACCGCTCCCCAGCATGCGTTTCGAGATGGTTGTGGATCCTCGCGGGGATTCTCCCCTTTATGACTACGTCGCGGACACAGTAGCTCAACTTCTGCCCAGAGCTATCGAATATGGAATCCCCGGCGCCGACGGGCTAGATGTGTCATCCATCGCAGGGCGCATACGCACGGAGATGAATGCCGCTGGCTATGCAATGATGGGCTCACCCCTAGTGTGCGCCTGGTGTTCAAAGACCGTGTAAGCAAAGTGAGAAATAAATTCTGCTTCAGGGTTGAGTCGAGGGCTCAATATGCTTTGCAGGGCGGAGATCCAGAGCCAGCAGATGGTCAGGCGCGCCGTTCTTTGCGGGCTGATTCTTCAAAAACATTTCTCCGGTCAAGTCGTGCTTGAAAGTCCAATCAAGGAATTTCAGCGTGTACCGTGCCACCCAGTCGTAACTCTCTGCCGTCTCCCGGGGGGAATACTCTCCCGGTGGATGGCGCGGCAGGGTCACAGGGTCGTTAAGTTTGCCCTACCCGATGCGTAACATGGGGTAAGTTGTCGTCTTCTCCCGATAGGGGCGTTTGCTTTCGGGTCAAGCCGGTCCTCCCCTCGAGTAAATTGCCTGTGTGGTATGCTGCGCGTGTGTCGGCCGCTGGCTCGGTGTCGAATCCGGAAACTCCTCGTCATTCCGCGGTCGTGCGCGTGACGCACTGGATCACAGTGTTCGCGTTCTTTGCTTTGCTGCTTAGCGGCGCGGAGATCGTGATTTCTCACCCGCGGTTTTATTGGGGTGAAACCGGCAATGTGCGGATGACTCCGCTGTTCACACTGCCGATCCCCTCATCCAGGGATACGGTTCCGACGGGCTTCGGGTACGTGATGCCTGACCAGAATGGATGGAGCCGGTCTCTCCACTTTCAGGCGGCTTGGGCTGCAGTGCTGACTGGACTTGTGTACGCGATCGTAAGTCTGTGGAGCGGACACTTCCTGAGAGACCTGTTTCCAGCGCCGGGCGATCGGACGTGGCGCGCTTTCTGGAAAGTGATGGCTAAGTCTCTTCGGCGCGCACCACCGGATGAAGCGGAAGCCCACTCCTACAACGTGGTTCAGCGGACCGTCTATCTGATGGTGATCTTCGTGCTGTTTCCGCTGGTGATCTGGACTGGTCTCGCCCTGTCTCCGGCGTTCGACTCCGCGGCGCCCGCTGCTGTCAACGTGCTGGGTGGCCGGCAATCGGCGCGCACGCTGCATTTCTTCGTCTCCGGCGCTCTCCTGCTTTTCCTGGTGGTTCACGTCACCATGGTTGTTCTCGCTGGATTCGGGAGCCGCATGCGAGCCATGATCACTGGCCGCGCCAGCTTACCCGCGAAGGACACATTGGAGCCGATATTTGAACGAACGTTTGAGCCAACGGAGGAGCGCCTATGAAGCCTATCTCACGCCGCAAGCTCATCACCTCTGGCCTTGCCGCCACCGCGGGTGTGGCGGGGTTGACGGCGGCCGCCCGCGTCGCCCAGCATTATGGACTGATCCCGCCAGACCATGGTGGCCTCTTCGGACCGGGCCAAACGCTGACTTACGCCGCCCAACGGCTTCTGACAAAGCACTCGTTGGCTCGCGAGTTCTCACGCGGCATGATTTCCAAGCAACCTTTTGCTAACGAAACCCCACCTCCTACCGATCCCTTCAAGCGCCACCAGGCCAATGGGTTCTCAGACTGGCGACTTGCGGTGGACGGCATGGTTGCCCGGCCAGCTTCGCTTTCGCTGCCTGACCTGAAGAACTTGCCCTTCCGGAGCCAGATCACTGAGGTGGTATGCGAAGAGGGTTGGTCTTATATCGCCGAGTGGATTGGAACGCCTCTGATTGAGGTGCTGCATGCTGTTGGGACGTTGCCGCAGGCGCGCTATGTCGTCTACTTCTCGATCGACAGCGACTGGTGGGAAAGCATCGATATGGCCGACGCCCTGCATCCCCAGACACTGCTGACCTGGGGGATGAACGATGGCGATCTTCCGGTGTCGTTCGGCGGTCCGCTACGCGTGCGCGTGCCCCGCCAACTGGGCTACAAGAGCGTTAAGTACGTAAACCGCCTGACGGTCACCGATACTCTCAAACACTTCGGCAAAGGCCTGGGCTCTGCCTCGCCGGAAGGCGGGTATGCGTGGTACGCCGGTATCTGATCTCCGCTTGCCTGGTGCGGATGCTTGCAATGTGTTTCATAGGGTGGTCTGGATGGGTGCCTGGCGCGGTGACGCACCGAGAGATCAGGAGTGCTGGAGACACTCGTACGCGATGGGGAGAATTCAGCAATGCGGGATAGGAGCACGGTATGGTAAAGCTGGACTTGGTAGCACTTTGGGAAGAACACTGCCGCCGAGAGTTCGAGATGAGAGATGCCGATGCAACGATGGCTACCATGGTTTCGCAGCCCTATGTCAATCACGTCCCGACCATGAATAGCCTGCCCCTGAAGGCTGTCACACCGAGGGTGGCAAAAAGTGTCCTGCTCAGTATTCCGCCGTTCAGATTTTCCGGCTCGCCGCTGCCTGTCAGTGCGTATCCGCGCTCGAAGGAAGCTCCGATGGATTGGAACGCATGGCTTCGTTCCCGGAAGTAGGTATAGTCGCGCCAATTGAAGTAATAGGCT
>DASRRN010000096.1:0-6855 GCA_035695685.1 Acidobacteriaceae bacterium
CCCTCGTATAACGAAACCACGCATTTGTTTTATTTCATGTCTTTGGAAAGTTGCTCGGTTTATTTTCGCAAGCCGGCGCCCTTCGTAGAGGGTAAGGAATACTACTCCACCGGAACGAAGCGTGATCCAAATGCGAAGAGCTCGCAAGTGCTTCTGGCCTTCGATCCGCAGACCAGGACGTTTGCATGGCGTTATCCTCAAGCCGGTGATACTCATGGCTATGGCGGAGTCATGACGACGGCAACTGGCCTGGTATTTTTTGCCGATAATCAGGGTTTCTTTGAAGCCGCGGATGCAACTACGGGGAAGTCGTTGTGGCACTTCAACACCGGGCAGAGCCTGCACGCTTCCCCGATGAGTTATGGAGTGGGTGACACTCAATATGTAGCCATCGCGTCCGGCAGTGATTTATTCAGTTTCGCATTGCCCCGTTAACGAAACAGCAGGTCCCTGCTGTTCTGCACCGCACACCAGTTCCAGGTCGATCTTCCTTGCATCCGGTTCCATCTTGGCAATACGGAAGCTGCGAATCTGGCCCGCGCTAATGCTATAGAGTGGGTTTGGCTAAAAAAAGAGCGCCATATGAGCGATAAGAGCGTTAAGTGTCTGGGGTGAAGCTCGCTTATCTTGTTCTGCCATGTCGCACGGGCCGAGCTCAAAGGATGCCATCACGGGATCTATTACTTCGGCAACCACTTTCAAAAGCAGTAACATTCATTTGCCTTCAGATTTTGGGACTTGGCAACGTTGCCAAATAAGTCGTTTGTTTCATGAAGATGCTCAAGGTGCTCAAACAATTAATTTGAGCATCTTGCCTCGTTGACGGGAGGGGAAGCTCGGGCATTCCTCAATCGAGCGGTCCATTCCGACATGTGCCGCAGTGACCAGTCGCGCAGTAACTTGATTTTTGTAGCTGCCGTTGATTTGGTAAGGGCTCTGGGCGGCTGTCGCCGGATAAGCGCCATAAGCCTTGGGTGGAAGTGTGCGCCTTAAGCGCCCTATGCGCCGTATGGGTGGAAGTGTGCGCCTTAAGCGCCCTATGCGCCATATGGGTGGAAGTGTGCGCCTTAAGCACCCTATGCGCCATATGGGTCAGTTTCTGGGGTGTCAGTGCCGGTTTCCGGGTTTTGGACTTTGGCCCAGAGGGTTGCGGACCGTCCTCGGCCGGCGGCGGTTCCCCTGTTGACAAGGCCGAAGGTCATCAGGATGGTACGTTCGGTAAGATCGCGAACGTTCGTTCCCTACCGCGTCAGGCGGCAGATGGCAATCTTCGGCCGCCCTGCGGGACCCCGGCGTCCGTGACATCTGGCCCCGGGCCGGTGACCGGTGGTGTGGTGTTTTCCAAGTTGTCAAAACTGCTCAATCAAGAGGACGCACTGAGCGCACCCTGCTTACAGCACTTTCGCAATTAATGTGGCGCGATAAAGGTCGCGAGGTGTGGTTTTCCTTGGCAGAAAACCACGAAAAGGCCTGTCGCTTCGGTCTGCACCAATTGCGATACTGCTTACGCGGTGATTTCTGCTCTCCGCAGGCCCCCTCGCGGAGCGCAGGGATACTGCGGAAAGGCTTAATCAGTCGCTTTTGATGTCACAATACCGGTTGCGATCACCGAGTCATCATTTTGACAAGCGCTGATGCTTTCCCGGTGTTGGCGGCAGATGCACGGGCAAAGCGCGTCGGTGCAAGGCCAAGCAGGGCCGTCGTGGCAAGACGGCGCTGATGTATGAATACTTACTCCCACATTAGTACGGTTTTTGGGCTGGGACAAGAGGGTAAGAGGATTTATTTAGCAACCAGGCAGCGCTCTGTCACCAGGTTGTTTAGCATTGGGCCCCGCCTGGTAATGGTGATTGCTCCGTCTGTCCCGCAAACTTCGATTGCGTTGACCGTTCCCGAGTTAGCGCCCAGATTCCCGGTGAAATTGCCGATGCTACCAATGTGGTACGTTGCCTGACTTTCATGTGCTCTCTCACGCTCTTCCTTCGAGAAAGACAGACCTTCTCCCTTGATGCCGGTCTGTTCGAGCTTAAGGCTCCAGTCGAGGAGAGCAGTTCTTACAGCGTCAAGAACCCCCCACGCTTCACCTGAACTGATGATGACTGCAAAGGGTAAGTCCATACCAGTTGCGTTCCTTAGGTGGGTCACTGCCTGTCCAGAAAGTGGAATCATCATTTCGCCTGAACCGCTTGCTAACCTGGATAGCATGTGTTCGATCTCAGCCACCGGTTGCCCGATGGGCTGATTCGTAAAGAGCTTCTCAATTTCGTCGTCGTCGAAGAAAACCGGCTGCCAACCGTGAAAAGGATTTTTGCCTTTCAGCTGCCCTTTGATGACGCGAGAAGCGGGAACCTCAGTCGTGCCGTATCCGTTGAGCTCATGATCGACCCATTTGGCTAGATCAGGGAGGTCGAGTTTCACCGATATCACTTTCGCCATCCGCAGAAGGTCGCTGACCGGCGTATTTCGATTCAAAGCTCCGCGCTGTAATTCTTCAACGATCGACGACATAGCTTTCGTAGACTCTCCGTCTCGATGCTATCCCATGTAGCTGACTAAACTCAGGTCTGATACCACGATTCTGTGAAGTCATCTCGTGCTTGCTGACCGATCTTGTTGAGTTCTCAAGTGGCGAGAAAATGCACTCATTGAGGTCTACCGAGAAGCTCGGATCAATCCTGATAAACGTTCGGTCTCTATCGGGACTGCCCCGGAAGAGAGGTCCGCCTTTCCTGTCCGACTCGGTCATGGATCCCGGGACACTGGCCGACTTTCGGTACTGATCAGGGGTGGTGAGGAACTCGGCGATTTTTCAAGAACTGTGCATAGGCATCCGGACCGCGGGCGACTTACCGAAATCCCGTTCCACCGTCCCATCGTTAAGCAGGCGGTGCTTCTCGTCGATGGCTGCTATTGGAATTGCTGATAATACAGCCGCCTTCCAGCAATCTCGTCCCGTTTACTCGTATCGCAACGCCGCCATCGGATCGACCCGCATCGCGCGTGTGGCCGGGAGATAACAAGCTAGCACCGCGACGACTGTCATCAGCCCGACGGCAAAGAGCACAGTCATCGGGTCATACGGGCCGAGTCCGTAGAGTTGGCTTCGCATCAGGCGCCCGGTGGCCAGCGCGGCAGGTATGCCCAGCAAAAGACCGGCGACTACCATCAGCAATGCTTCGCGCAGAACCAATCCCGCAATTTGGATGCGGCGCGAACCAAGCGCCATCCGGATCCCGATCTCGTTCGTCTTACGGCTCACCGTGTAGGCCATCACGCCGTATAAGCCGACCGAAGCTAACAACACTGCAAGTATCCCAAACAAGCCGGCCAGAGATGCGACTAGCCGCTCCTGCAGCAGGGACTCGTCCATCTGGTCGTTCAACGTCTTCATGCCGCTGAGTGATAGCCGGCCGTCCACCTGGGCAACTGCATGGAGCACGGCGGGCGCCTCCGCCGCAGCGTCCTTCGCGGTTCGCACGGCAAAGGTCACCCCGGCGGGCACCACGGTTTGCTCCGTAGGCACATAGATAGTGGGCTTTACTGCTTCGCGTAAGTCCTCGCTCTTTGCATCGGCTACGACGCCGACAATGGAATACCAACTTTTGTCTCCAGCAAATGTCGGGATGCTGAGGCGTCTTCCAATCGGACTCGTGCCGGCGAAGATCTCGTGCGCCAGCCGCTGGTTGATGATCGCTACCTTGGGTGCATTGGCACTATCATCGCCAGTAAAATCGCGCCCCAGCAGGATCGGCGTTTCAAGCGTCTCGAAGTAGTGGGGGCCCAGGGTATTTAGGTCGACGATTAGGGGCGGGCTGCCAGAAGCTGGTTGATAGCCCTCAATCGTTGGCGAGGCTTCGCCGAAGCCACCCGAAAACGGTGAATTCATCGAAAAGCTCGTCCTCCGTATTCCTGGAAGAGCGTCTATCTGATCGGTTAACCTCCGGTACAAGGCATTCGTCTGCGGAACTGTGTATCCCAGCAGCCGCGCATTGACATCGAAGAGCAGAACGTTATCGGTACGAAAACCAGGATAGAAGCTTTTCAAGTTTTGCAGGCTGCGCACCAGTAGCCCCGCCCCCACCATCAACACCAGCGATGCCGCGACCTGTAAAGTAATCAATGTTTTTGTGGTGTGAGAACGCCCCGCACTCTTGCCGGCGCCGTGAACATTCGGGGCCAATCCCATGTCCGTCCGCACCAGCCGATGGGCTGGAATCCAGGCGAAGAGAATCGCCGTCAACACCGAAATCGCCAAAGTAAATCCCAACACCCTCAGATCGGGCTGCACCGACAGCACGATTGGCGTCCCCATATGTCTCATCAGAGCCATCAGCGATCCACTCGCCCAGAACGCCAAAACAATTCCGAGCACCCCACCTGCCAGAGCCAGCAAGATGCCCTCTGTGATTAGTTGTTGCATCAGCCGCAGCCTGCGTGCTCCCAAGACCAGCCGCGCGGCCATTTCGTGCTGTCGAAACTGGGCTCGCGCCAGCAGCAGGGTGGCCACGTTGGCGCAGGCAATCAGCAGCAGCAGCCCAACGGCCGCCATTAGGATCCACAATGGTTTCGAAAAGCGCTCACGAAGAGCGGCCAGGCCTCGTCCGCCAGCCGACACCTGCAGCCTCGCTTGCCGACGGTTCTCCCGCTCTGGCTGGGAGTCCAGCGGCGTTCCTGCCAGCCCCCTAGCCTCCTCGTTCATGGCGTCCCGAAACAATGGCTCTATGCGAGCGGCCGCGATGGTGGCGGTCACTCCGGGTCGCAATCGACCCATGATGAGAAACGCGGAGCGAGTAGGCCACGTCAGCACATCGTAGGGAGTCCCGATCATGGCATATTCCGGGCGAAGTTGCGCGATCATCTTCAGCGGGACCGAGACGTCGATGGCTTGCCCAGGTTGGAGACCAAAGAACTCCGGTGGCGTGACGCCGATGATGCTGAAGGGATAATTGTTGATGACGATTTTCTTGCCCACCACCGCAGGATCACCAGCCAGGCGCTCGCGCCAATATTTGTAGCTGATGACGGCCACGGTACTCCCTTGATCGTCTGCCGGAGAGATGGTGCGCCCGAGGATGGCGGAAACTCCGAGGGTGGAAAAGTAGCTGCCGGAAACGACCTGCCCATTGGCGATTTCGCCGCGCCCGTTTGCTTCAACATTCACGTCGCCCAGATCGGCGAACGCGAGGAGCCCGGAGAAGGTCCGGGTCTCATGCTGGAATCGCTCGAGCTCAGGATAAGAAAAACCATCGATCTCGCCGTACAGTGGTTGCATCTTGCTGAATTGCACCAGTTGCTCCGGATTTTTTACCGGCAACATTTTCAGCAGAACTGCGTTGATCAGGCTGAACACGGCGGTGTTGGCCCCGATTCCAAGTGCCAATGTGATCACCACTACGACGGTGAAACCCGGCGTGCGACGGAACATCCGCATTGCATAACGAACATCCTGCTCGATGTGCTCGACGAAGCTGATCCCTCTCGCCTCCTGGCAATCTTCCTTGATTTGGGTCGCGCCACCGAACTCCAGGCGGATGCGGCGCTTGGCCTGATCGGGCGTCAAGCCGGCCCGGAGATATTTCTCCATCTGCTGCCCGAGGTGGAACTGCAGTTCCTCGTCGATCTCCTGGGTAACGGTGGTGCTGCGGAAGAGAGAACGAAAACGAACGCGAAGATCGCTGAACATTGGGTCGCCGCCTCCTAAATAGCTTCCAAAACCTGGGCGACTGCGAGTGTCAGCGTCTCCCAGGCGCCTTTCCCGACCGCGAGTTGCTTATCGCCGCTCTTGGTCAGCTCGTAGTATTTGGCGCGACGATTGTTTTCTGACGTTCCCCAATGGGCTTTTATCCATCCGCGTCGCTCAAGCCGATGCAGTGCCGGATACAGCGATCCCTGCTGGATACATAGGACGTTGTTCGAGACTTGCTGCACTCGCTCCGCAATAGCCCACCCATGCTGGGCTCCGAGCGCGAGAGTGCGCAGGATGAGCAGGTCCAGAGTTCCTTGCGGAAGGTCAATGCGGGCGGAAGGCATCCATACCCCTTTCACTTCTACAGGGGAGAGTACAGCGATTCAGATAGAAATACAAGGTCATCCGTATTTTGACCACGGATGTGCAGTTCGCGACAGAACGCGCTCGTAAATGCCGGCACCCCGTCCACCCCGGACCTTCTCAATTCCCGTCTCGGATATGTCTCGGTTTCCCGAGTCAGGCACGGACGCACCCTTTTTACCGACGACGTGACTAAGCTCAATCCAAAACTCAGCGCCGATGTCGCGAAGACTTCGGTGCTGGAGGTCTGCAAAAGACCATTCCATCAGCCGGGACCTTGCATCAGCCTGTCAGCCGCAGTTGACGTCCAGCTTGGAGGCTGGCGACGGGTAGATTAGCGAATGCTTGCCGACTTTCTGGTATTGATTTCTCCAGGCGGCGTGAGCCAATTCCCGGTTGTTACACAAGTAGTAACTTACGAATAGGCGGTTACGAATAGGCGGTCAACCGCCAGGAACTCGAAAACCCAAACGCCTACAACGCTCAATGAGCGCATCGATCACCGTTTGTCAAATAGGATCGGAAGGTCTTGAGGATCAGAGTCCACCTCTTGCACTTCTACAGAAGATTGACATATACTCTCGATTTGTAGAAGTGAAAGGGGTAGGGTGGCGATGCCAATCCAGCATATAGACCTTCCACAAGGCACTCTGGACCTCCTCATCCTTAGGACGTTGTCCCTGGGGCCGCAACATGGGTGGGCGATATCCGAGCGTGTTCAGCAAGTCTCCGACGACGTTCTGCGCATCCAGCAGGGATCGCTTTATCCCGCACTGCATCGGCTTGAGCGGCGCGGTTGGATTAAG
>DASRRN010000097.1:0-12491 GCA_035695685.1 Acidobacteriaceae bacterium
CATGCCCGAGGTCACGCTCAATCTGCCCGGCCGTGACCAGAAGATCGAGGAGTACAAGGAATACATACGCAACCTGGGCAAGGCCGGTATCTACTACACCACATACGCCCACATGGGCAACGGCATTTGGAGCAGCGGCAGGGCCACCATTCGCGGAGCTTCCGCGAGGGAATTTGATATGGCAAGCCCCAACAAGGTGGGCGTGTGGGATGGTAAGAAGTTTTATGAGCCGCTCTCCCACGGCCGTGAATTTTCCAAAGACGAGATTTGGGAGAACTACACCTATTTCATCAAGCAGGTTGCGCCCGTTGCTGAAGAAAACAGTGTCCGCATTGGGATTCATCCGGACGATCCACCGGAACCGGTCCTGGCTGGGGTCCCGCGCTGCATCTTCGCGAATTTTGAAGGGTACAAACGCGCCATGGAAATCGCCAACAGTCCGAACGTGGGCATCTGCCTATGTTGTGGCTGCTGGAACGAAGGTGGTCCCGCACTGATGCACAAAGACCCGGCGCAGATGATCCGTTATTTCGGGGCGGAAAAAATCTGGAAGATCCATTTCCGCAACGTGAGCGCACCCCTGCCTCACTTCGTAGAGACCTTCATGGACAATGGCTATTACGATATGTACAAGATCATGGAAGCCCTGGTGGAGGTTAAGTTTGACGGCATCGTCATCCTCGACCACACACCGACTGTAGTCGGCGGCCACTTTCCTGAACAGGCCTACGGATTCGCGTATATGAAGGCGTTGAAGAATCGGGCACAGGCAGAAGCCAAAGCATAACGCCGGAGCGGGCATGAGCAGAAAACCGGCGGTCCCATTCCTTGCTTTGGGCCTGAGCTTGTTCAGCGTAACGGGGTACGGCGCAGGTCCAACTGCGCCTGCTCCACAGCTCGACTGGCCGGTCTACGGGGGCCAGGCAGCGCAGGATCACTACTCCACTCTTTCCCAGATCAATCGCACCAACGTGAAAGATCTGGTCGTCGCCTGGAAGTATGACACCGGGGAACAGGGCGGCGATCTCGAGGCCACGCCCATTATTGTGGGCAACGTTCTCTACACCTTGACTCCCAGTCACAGTGTGATTGCGCTCGATGCGGCATCGGGCAAGCTGCTGTGGAAGTTTGAAGCCAACGTACCCGGCTTCGCCCGGTCGCGCGGTGTTTCTTACTGGACTGACGGCCACGAAAGCCGGATCTTCGCGGCCTTTCGCAATGACCTCTATGCCTTGGACGCGACCACTGGAAAGCTGATTCCCAGCTTCGGCGAGGACGGACTGATCGACCTGCGCAAAGGGCTCCGCGAGCCTTACCAGGAGCAGTCCGTGCAGCTAACCACGCCAGGAACGGTTTACAAAGATCTCATCATCGTCGGCGGCCAAAATCCTGAAACGCATCCAGCGCCCCCGGGCGATATTCGCGCCTTCGATGTGCGCACAGGCGCCCTGCGATGGACGTTCCACACCATACCTCATCCAGGCGAATTTGGTTATGACACCTGGCCGAAAGACGCCTGGAAAAATGCCGGTGCTGCCAACAACTGGGCCGGTATGACGCTCGATAGCAAACTTGGTGTCGTATATGTGCCGACCGGGTCCGCGGTCTTTGATTTCTACGGCGGCGATCGCGTCGGCGATGATCTGTTTGCCGATTCACTGATTGCGCTTGACGCTGAGACCGGCAAGCGGCTCTGGCACTTCCAGGGCGTGCACCATGATCTTTGGGACCGCGACTTTCCTGCGCCGCCGGCTCTGCTGACGGTCACCCACAATGGAAAGCGAGTGGATGCGATCGCCCAAACCACCAAGTCCGGCTACGTCTTTCTCCTTGACCGTGCTACTGGCAAGTCTCTTTTCCCGCTTAAGGAGTCTGCTTATCCGGCCAGCAATGTTCCGGGTGAAGTCACGTCACCCACCCAATCGCTGCCTACTTTACCCGAGCCGTACGTCCAGCAGAGCGTCAGCGAAGATACACTGACCAACCGGACTCCGGAAGCGCACGCGTGGGCCTTGAAGCAATTCAGGACATTCATCGGCGGCGGCCAATTCATGCCACCCAGCGTGGATAAGCTGACCATCGACATGCCGGGCTTCGCGGGGGGTGGCGAGTGGGGCGGGCCCGCGGTTGATCCCACCACCGGTGTGTTTTACGTCAACTCCAACAACACGGCATGGCTGGTTGGCTTGACGGTGCCTCCTCCGCCTGGCAGTCCGGGGGAGAAGATCTATCAGAACCAATGCAGCATGTGTCACGGCATCAACCGCGCCGGTACTCCACCCTCCATTCCTAAATTGCGTGGGATCGAGGGGATTCTCACCGACGAGGAGATTGCAGCCACGATCCGCCAGGGAAAAGGCCGCATGCCTCCGTTCAATAGCCTGAGTGATCAGGAAGTGGAGTCGCTGGTGCATTACCTGACGAGAGCGCCACAACAACAGCAGCGACGCCCTGAAAGCGCAAGCCTACCGTCAGCCGCGCAAACCCAGAATGACATGCCGTATAAGACGATCGGCTTTCGCCGCTTTCTTGATCCCGAAGATTATCCGGCAACAGCCCCGCCTTGGGGCGCGCTCAGCGCTATCGACATGAACACCGGTAAGTATCTGTGGAAGATCCCATTCGGGGAATATCCGGAGCTGGTCGCCAAAGGCATGGGCAACACCGGATCGGACAACTATGGGGGCCCGGTCGTCACTGCGGGAGGGCTGCTGTTGATTGGAGCCACGGTATTCGATCAAAAGTTTCATGCCTACGACAGCCACACCGGAAAGCTGCTGTGGGAAACGGAGCTACCTTTTTCCGGTCTGGCAACACCCGCAACTTATATGGTGAACGGAAAGCAATATGTCGTGATTGCCGCGAGCGGCGGCCAAACCAGCAAAAAACCTTCCGGCGGCGTATACATTGCTTTTGCCCTTCCCTAGCCGTAGTAGGAATGTCGTACTTATTTGAGCACGTCGAATTCTAAAGGTGATCGCATTGCGTCTAGTTCTGGCAGCCCTGCTTATTTCGGTAATCGCTCCACCCGCCGCATTCGCCCAGGCTCAGAACGGGGCGGATAAGGAAGCCCCCTGCGCTGCTGCGGCCGCCAGCGATTTCCCCAAAGCGGTCCTCTCTAACGGGCCAGTAAAGGCGGTTGTGTATTTGCCCGATGCCCAGAAGGGCTACTACCGTTCCACACGTTTCGATTGGTCGGGCGTCGTCCCTTGCCTGGCCTACAAAGGCCACACCTACTTTGGGGTTTGGTTCAAGCGGTACGATCCATTACTAAACGACTCGATTACCGGCCCGGTAGAAGAGTTCCGCTCCAGCGACGGTCTCAGCTCTATCAACTACGCCGAAGCAAAACCTGGAGAACTCTTCCTCAAGCCGGGAGTCGGTGTGCTGCGCAAAGTGGATGATTCGCCCTATAGATTCGGTTTCGCGTATCCCATTGTGGATGGAGGAAAATGGACAGTTCGCGCCGGGCGGACTCAAGTTGCTTTCACCCATCGTCTGCAATCGTCGCTGGGCTACGCCTATGTCTACGAGAAGACATTGAAGCTCGATAAGGGTCAGCCGATCCTGATCCTCGAACATCGCCTGAAGAACACGGGTACCAAGCCGATCGACACCGAGGTCTACGACCACGATTTCTTCATGCTGGATGGTGCTCCGACCGGACCTGGCATGGCAGTTCATTTCCCCTTTGAGCCGCTAGCTAAACGGCCGCTTGAGCCGGGCGCAAAAATCGATGGCAAAGACATCGTCTATCTTGAAGAACTGACCTCCGGTCCAGGGCAGTCTGTGAGCAGCTACCTGACAGGTTTTTCAAGCAACCCTGCCGACTACGATTTCACCGTGGAGAACCGAACTACCGGGGTGGGCGTCGAGCAAACCTCCGACTCTCCCATCTCCCAATTAAATTTCTGGTCGATCCGCACCACCATCTGTCCGGAAGCGTACATTCACGTGACCGTCAAACCCGGGGAAACGAAGAGTTGGACGATTCGCTACCGTTTCTTCGCAAAATAACATTCGTTCCAGTGATTGAATGCTGCACAAGTAATGTCCTGCTGGCCGGTTGAGCTGCCGAACGCTGGCCGAAGGTGAACGGCGAGGGAAATAGAGCCGCAGTGGAGGGACCTGCTGTTTCTCTTCCGGTTCTCACGCACTCTCTTTAGCCCTCAACAGCCCCAGCGCAATACGGCACGGCTGAAGCCGTGCCCTGGAGTTTCTACATATTTCAACACCAGGGCGGCAGGCAGCGCGGACCCTAGCTTAGCTAGGCACCATAGTTTGTGACAGGCTTCAGCATGATCCGTGCCAGCCCCGGACTTCAGTCCGGGGAAGCGGGTTTTCAAACCCGCGAGAACGCTTTATCTTGCAAAATACCGGGCTTTAGCCCTGGTGAGAATGCCCCAAGCTCACCCATCAACCCCATTCGCATCCCCAGTTCAAGTTCCTCTGATCCCGCCCCAAGGGCCGGCCGCAGCTACATTTCGGAGAGGGTGGATACATCCAAATCTACGGAAATGCGCGAGTTTTCTGGAGTCACCGGTCTGATGTTTTGTATCAGGGCACGACTTCAGTCGTGCCGCTCAAGGTCAACAAAGGCATGGGCTTTAGCCCCTGCGCTTTTTTCTCTGCCAAGTAGGCGCATCAGTCCTGCTTTAACGGGGCCCTGAACCATAGATAGATGCGCAATGCATTTCGTGCAGGATTGCCATTGCAGGGGCTAAAGCCCTGATCATTTCGTACCGTTCATAGCGGCACGACTAAAGTCGTGCCCTCAACAAAGGCAAAACCCAAAGCCGAAGCTCGATCGATCATACCCAAGGCTCACGAAAATGTAGAAACTCCACGATACGGGCTTCAGCCCGTACATAAATCCAGCAGAATCCTTCGGCCTTTAAGCCCTTGTATGATCGCACCGAATAAATAGTTGACAAAATAGCTCAGGGTAGTGGGCCACAGCGGCAGGGATTCCGTTTGTCACTGGGATTCAAAGGCGACTCTCATTTGCCTGGGGGAAGACCACCCAGGTAATAAACACTTAGGCTGGGTGCGGCCTGCACCATTCGCTCCAACGCTGGATTTGGAAAGCGCTGCAGATAAGGAGGCGCCCAGCCAATCTGGTCTCCGCTTAATGGCTTTGGCAACTCCTGTTGCACGCCAGTAGCTTTGATGAAAGGCGCAGGATCCTGGATGCCGGCGACCGAAAAGTTGACCAGGCGATGAATGGCGCCGTTTGCATGGGCATAAAGATCAAGATGATTTGCTTCCCCAAACTCTGCAAGCAGGACGAGGGGTGCAAGGGCATAAAGATGATAGTGCAATGCGCGGCCACCTCGGGCCATCTCTAAGGGAAGTGCTCCGTCTGGCTGTATCTGATCGACTCCATTGTCGTAAGCTGCCATCGCCCAATCGAAATCTTTGCGATCGTTCGCTGCTACTCCGATTGCGGCGAGCTCCACTCCAGCCCAGTAAAGATGATTGTTCTGGCTATCTCCGTGTCCTGCCTTTTTGTGAGCATCATAATATTGTTTTGTCTGTTCTCCGACGCTTTGCAGCCAGTTGGAGATCGTTTCAGTTTGTTGTGGAGTCGCCAAACCAGCCTCGCGAATCTTGAGATAAGCGATGGCAATTGCGCCGACAACCCAACCTTGTACGTAATACGCCTGGTTGGAAGACATTTTGCCCGCGAGTGCGTGCTCCTGCGCCAAAGCCAGGATTTGGGCCATTGCACATTGCGCAGCGCTCCGCGAGCCTGCGGTGCGGTAGTCGTCGGCAGCGGCGACAATTGCCAAGCCGACATTTTTCACTCCATCACTTGATTTGTGATAGGCCTCCTCTCGCACCGGGTCGATGATGGAGTGGGTCGGGTCGTCCAGTCTATAGAAGCCGTCGGTTACCAGATCGGAAGCAACGTGTACGATGGCAGGACAGGAGTAGGCGGCCCCGGTTAGGGTGACATGTTTCCCGTCCCACGGTGACCGTAAAGGAGCAGCGAAGAGAGCAGGGACTCCGACAGCAAAGAGAAGCGATAAAACTACGCGGTTATAAGAGGAGATAGTCAACGAACGACGACCTGGTCTATTCATTCTCATTTCCTTTGGTCGAATTTCTTTGCGCGCAGCCTAAACCTTGCTCTTCCATTGATGCTAAAAGGCCGCTCGTAGCGAGTGACCTAAAGAGGGTGTGTGGGTAAGAGCTAGAAGAAGAAACGCGCAGATGCCTGCATCTGGCGATTGGGTTGCGTACCAGTGATCTTGCCAAAGCCGGAAGACGTGGCGAACGTTGCCGTGGTTCCCACCTCGGTTACCGAGAGGGCGCCGCCGCTGGGTGCCTGGAAATTGGTGTGGTTGATGACGTTGAAGGCATCTACACGGAACTGGAATCCCAGGCGTTCATGAATCTTGAAGTCCTTGGAGACCGAGGCATCGAAATCCAGTTCACCGGGTGCCCGGTTGGAGTCTCGCGCAATGTTACCGAAACCGGTCGGGACAATTTGGGTTCGCACTCCGTTAATGGTGTTGTAAACGGGGCCGGATGGGGTCAGAGGAAAATTCGTATCGGCTGCGGAATCGTAGTATTGCAGGGCCGCTCCGTTCTTAGTGGCATTCGCCAGCTTGAGTAGCTGATGGTTTCCGTTAGGGCGTTGCGATGACCCTGGAATCTCGTTGCTCTGCGTTATGTTAACGGGCAGTCCGCTATGAGCAACGACAATGGGCGAAATATGCCAGTCACGCAGCCACCACGGTCCAGCGGTGGTATAGATCATGGCGATGTTCAGCGTGTGCTTGGCATCGATGTTGCTGACGGCTAAATCCTTGATGAAGTTCGGGCCAGCCACTGGATATTGTGAATTTGCCGTCCCATTCGGAGCTGAGAAGTTGTAGATCGTGCTGCCATCATCCATGGTCTTGCTATAGGTGTAGTTGGAGAGAACAGCCAGCCGTGTGTTGAACTGGCGGCGAACCGATACCTGCAACCCGTTGTAGTTGGACCCGCCGGTGTTGTTGTTCACCGTGAACTGCTTGAGATTTGGAAATGGCGATGCGTCTTGGGTTGCGAGGCTGGTGTTGGCGAGGGTCACCGCAGGTACTGACGAGAGGGGAACGACATTCTCGTTCAGGTTGTAGGAAAGGTGGAGTGCATGGTTTCCGACGTAGTTGACCTCAAGCGTAAGCGCGAGCGGCAACTGACGCTCGAAGCCGAGATTCCACTGTTCCACCAACGGCATGTGGCTTTGGTTGTTGAACGAAATTTGGACGTTGTACGGATTGGCGGCGGAGGAACCTGCTAACGCTGCGAAGGGATTGTGCAGATCGGGAGGCGGCGCAAGCGGGAAGCCCTGCGAAAGAGAGAAGGGTTGTGCGACCGATGTTCCGAGGTTGTTGTAGTTGATGGTATTGTCAAATCCCGGATAAGCGAGTTGACCGCCGAGGTTTTGGAAAATGGTCCCGTAAAAGGTGCCAAATGCAGCGCGCACCACTGTCTTGTCGTCGAGGCCGTAAGCCAGGCCGAACCGCGGCGAAACATCGGCTTTCGGGGTGGTGATATTCAGCGAACGGGAGACGCCGTTGAGTCCGGCCGCCAACAACGTTCCGGTGTTGGGGTCGATTCGGCTGTAAATATTGGTGGCAATGGTCAGCGGCGACTCGTACTCGTAGCGAAGTCCCAAATTTAAGGTGAGCCGGGGTGTAACCTTCCAGTCGTCCTGGAAGAAAATGCCGAAGTTGTAATTACGCCTGCCGGTGGGTGGCTGGGCCTGCTCATATTGGGCAGTCTTGACTTTGCCCAGCAGCAAATCCGCAATTTGCGTGTTTGGAGTTCCGTTCGCTCCGTGATTGGTGATCGAGCCATCGAACTGCAGCAGACCCTCGGGGCTGGTGGCGGGGTTGTATGAATTGAACTGGTTCTTGCGCAAGGACGCACCGATTTTGAAAGTATGAGGACCAAACGTCTTGGTAACCGAGCCAAAGGGCGTGTAGGTGTTTGTGATATTGACCTGATCTGTGTTGGTATCCGGGCCAATGTTGCTAAAACCGAAACTGTTGCTAGCGCTGTCTTGAGCGGTGGTGCTGGCGGAAATTTGCGGAGTCTGGCTCAAGGGCAGGGAGGCGATTCCGAGCGTTTCCCCCACATTCGGCGCCCTTCCGGGGGGATTGCGAAGCACAACGTTGCGGAAGAAGCCCATGTTCAAATCCATGACCAGAGTCGGCGTCCAGATACGCGTGTAATCGACCGAAGGCAGCCATGCGTTGGTGCAACTGCAATCGTAATTTGTATTGAGCAAGGGATTGTTATAGCTGATGTATTGCGGCGAAGTGTTGGTGTAGCGGTAGACGTTGAAGCTGAACCTGTCGTTGGGGGTCAGGACCTCATCGACGCGCGCGACTATCTTTTGCGTGTGCGACGTCAGGTTTTCGAGTGAGGTCCAGTTGCCGGTGTAGCGGTTGTTGACCGGATCGTAGGTGCCGACCGTGTTCGGAAGGGGCAACAGGGCCAGGATCTTGGCTGCTGCCGGATCTATGCCTGTGACCTGGTTGCCGGCAAATTGCGGTGTTTTCGTGCCGCCGGGCTGGTAAATCGGCTGCGGCGTGCGCGCTTTGCCCGTGGCATCTGTGGGGGCTAAGGCGTTCGAAAGGTCGCCAGTGCGCTGGGCGGCGGTAGGAACCGTTTCTGTCACCAGCGTCGAGTTCGGCGCGGAGGTGCGGTCGTAGTTGACGAAGAAGAAGGTCTTGTCGTGGCCGTTGTAAAGATGAGGAATCCGGACCGGTCCACCGATGGAACCGCCCTCCTGGAAGAAGCGATCGCGGTTGCGCGGCGTGACTGCTCCTGTCGCGGCATTGATGGTGTCTTTGTGAAAATACTGGTTGGCATCGAGCGCCTCGTTGCGTAGGAGGAAGTAGAGATTCCCGTGGAATATGTTGGTTCCGGAGATGGAATTCACCGAGATCACCGCACCCGACGTGCGTCCATACTCGGCCGGCGCATTGTTCGTCAGGACGCGGAAGGAGTCGACACCATCAGGCGAGGGCAACGTGGCGGGTGTGCCGGTCGAGGCGACGATCGTGGAAACGCCGTTGAGCAGCACCTCTGTGTTGAGTGTGCGGCTACCGTTGATGGAGAGCTGCGAGGTCGATGGCTGATCGGCAGCGCCGCCATGCACTACGCCTGGTATGAACGCCAGCAGGTTTTCGGTGGCGCGTTGCTGCAATGGAATATTCTTCACTTCCTGCGGTGAAATGAGCGTGGAGACGTCGGATGTGCCGCGATCAATTTGTTCGCCCTGGGACTGAACCGTGACTACCTGGCTCGCTTCGCCAATTTGCATAGTGATGTTCACCGAGGCGACCTGCGCGACTGTCGCGACAAGGTTGTCGATGACCGCATCCTTCAGGCCCGAAGCGCTGACGGTTACCTTGTATGTCCCAGGGATAACCTGGGGCGCGGCGAAGGCGCCGGCGGAGTCGGTCTGGCCGGTGTAGACCGTCACGCCCGTATCCTTGTTGACGATGACGACCCGGGCGTTCGGCACGAGAGCGCCGCTAGGATCGAGAACCTGGCCGCGAATGGTCGCGTTCGTATTCTGCGCGTAGGCCATCCTTCCGTGTGAAACAACGACCAGTAGCGCGCACCATCCCACAAGAGCCAATAAAGCCGGCGTAGTTTTCCGCAGAAGACCCCCGGCCCGATATTGAATTCTGCTTACTGCTGGTGTGAAGTTCATCAGAAAAACCCTCCCAGGAGTTTGCCACATGACTTTCCGTAGCATTCGCAATCCTTTTTGTCTCTGCCATATAGACGTATCGGCAAGGCAAAAAGACAAACGGTTGTCTTATCGGACAAAACCGTGCGAAGGAGAATGAGAAGACATCGGGGGAGCCGTTGTCAACCGTCCCGCAGAGTGGGACAGAACAGAGTCTTTATCTTGACAAATGTCGCGCTGTACTTGTCGGGCGCGCTGAGAATCGGGCCGTCGCAGCGACGTCGAATTCCACGCTTGCGCATTTCCATTGTGAACTGGTTCTAGTTCGCCCACTGAAGTCCTGATTCGACAAGACACGCTGAGCCCCGTCCTGGCACTGTGCTAGCTTAGGAGCATGCCGGTGGGTGTGATGGAATCAGGAAGCGCAGCGGACGGCAGATATCGGACCCTGCTGGAAGTGTCCGGTGCCATAGCATCCCAGCCCAACTTGAAGGCTGTCCTGCAGAGTTTACGCCGTCTATTATCGATCGTTGTGGCTTTCGACTCGGTTAGCCTTTCCCTGCTGTCCGACAACGGGACCTCGGTCCGGCTCATGGCATTTGACCGAAGTCCGGAAGCTCATCAAGTCGAAATTGGCACTGAGGTTCCGCATTTGGGGACTGCTGTTGGAAGAGCAATCGACCAACAAAAACCGATATACGTTCCTGACCTGCAAGCCGAGCTTTCAAGGATTCCCCAACTGGCATCCCAAGCGAAACTTCGGATTCCGCACAGCGCATACATATTTCCAATCTCGATATCCGGGAAGAAACTGGGGGCGTTGGCATTTGCGACTGCGCAGAGAGAGCAATTCAGCCCAGACGACATGGAACTTATGATCTCCGTCTCATCGCATGTTGCCGTGGCGCTTGAGGGCGCGGTTGCCCGCGATGCCGCAGAACTGTACCAACGGCAATTAGCGCACGAGCGCGATCGGCTTCGACTGCTACTCGAAATCAATAATCAGGTTGTGACGCAGTTGGACGTCAATGAGCTTTTTCGCTCCGCTTCATCGTCGATTCGCAAATACTTTGCCAATGACTTCACCGGTTTCTGGCTTATCGATAAACACTCTAACCGGCTCGAATGCGCGGTTCTCGATTTTCCGGGCGGCAGGGGCTTCCTTGCGGATATTCCCGTCCGTGAAGTGACCGATCAGGAAATTGAGAAGATGCGTACCCGGACCGCTGAAATCTGGTCGGAGCAGGATATCGAAAAGCTTCGGCCAGCGGTTCTCGAACGACTGAAGGAGGAATCAATCGCCTCCTTAGCCGTAGCCCCCCTAGGGACCCTGAACGGACCCCTTGGGCTTCTCACCATGGGAAGCAAACGGTCTAACAACTTTGGACAAGAAGATCTCGACATTTTGTCCCAGATTAGCGCGCAGATTTCCCTGGCATTGGACAACGCGCTCGCGTATGGAGGGCTCAGCGCATCAAAAAATCGCCTGGAAGACGAGCGCTTGTATCTCGAATCGGAAATCCGCGCGGAATACAACTTCGAGGATCTGGTAGGCAAGAGCGCCGCTCTGCGCAAAGTCCTTGACCAGATAGAGATTGTCGCCCCAACCGGAGCTACTGTCTTGCTGCACGGCGAGACGGGCACCGGGAAAGAACTGATTGCGCGCGCTGTCCATAACCTTAGTCCAAGACGAGAGCGAACGTTCGTACGTCTCAATTGTGCTGCTATTCCATCCGGGCTTGTCGAAAGCGAACTGTTCGGACATGAGAAGGGTGCGTTCACTGGCGCTTTGATGCAGAAACGTGGTCGTTTTGAAATTGCCGATCGTGGCACGTTGTTCCTGGATGAAATTGGCGACATTAGTTTAGAATTGCAGCCGAAGTTGCTGCGCGCGTTGCAGGAACAAGAGTTCGAGCGGCTGGGAAGCAACAACACCATTCATGTTGACGTTCGCCTCATCGCGGCGACCCATCGGGATCTGGCGCTGATGATCCGCAACAGTCAATTCCGCGAGGATCTGTTTTACAGGCTCAATGTTTTTCCGATTGAGATACCGCCGCTTCGCGAGCGACGGGAGGATATTCCACTGCTTGTTCACTATTTTGTTTCGCGGTTGTCGGGCCGGATGCAGAAGCGCATCAAGTCAATCCCGAAGCGCGCAATGGATGCGTTGACGAATGCGGCATGGCCCGGCAATGTTCGAGAGTTGGAGAACTTCATTGAGCGGGCCGTCATTCTTACGCAGGGAGACGAGTTAAATGTCCCGCTCACCGAACTTACGAAGTCATCTGTCCGAAATGCCTCTCCCGGGACATTGCAGGAAGCGGAAAAGCAAGCGATTATCGACGCATTAAAAGCGGCGTCAGGACGAATCTCTGGTCCGGGAGCGGCTGCCGAACGTCTCGGGCTGAAGCGCACAACGCTGCAAAACAAAATGCGGCGACTCAACATCACGAAGGCCGATTACTGAAGCCCGAATGCGCTCTCATGCATGGGGGTATAAAGTGGGCCAGCTTCGGGTTTGACCAGATGCCCGCCTGCCCCTATTCGGGCACCGCCCGCGGTAGGGCAGGGCGGCAATTGTTAGCACGTCTGGAGCGCCTGCACACGCAACCACTTACGCCCAACCTCCGGTGGCACGCTGCGTGCACTCTCATGCGGCGGAATCGGGCAAGACTCGCCTAAGGAGGCCGTATCTACCCAACCGAAGACGAACAGAGGGCGTGATGAGGGTAGCTCCCGGTGTCTAGTTAATCAGCTCAAGGACAAACCATGCTTCGTTATGCGTCAA
>DASRRN010000098.1:0-6309 GCA_035695685.1 Acidobacteriaceae bacterium
ATGTTCACTGCACCGTGGCGAGACTTCCCTGCATATCCAGCTGGTTTTCCTGCATACCGCTGGTAAAGACCTTCTCGGCGCCTGAACCTTAAGACAGGAGTCGACCATGCCCCCGTCCACACTTGAGATCAACAGCCGCCAACAGACGGTAGATGCCGATCCGAAGATGCCCCTGCTCTGGGTGCTTCGCGACCTGCTCAACATGACAGGCACCAAATACGGTTGCGGTATCGGGCTCTGCGGAGCCTGCACCGTCCACATCGACGGCGTGGCAACCCGGTCGTGTCAGACCTCGCTCGCGGCCGCGGCAGGCAAGCAAATCGTCACCATCGAAGGCCTTTCCGCAACTGGCCAACATCCAGCCGGTCTCCATCCAGTTCAGGAAGCCTGGATCGCTGAACAAGTCCCGCAATGCGGCTACTGCCAACCCGGACAGATCATGTCTGCCGCCGCCTTGCTCGCCCAGAAACCTCACCCCACCGACGCGGATATCGACGAGGCCATGGCCGGAAATCTCTGCCGTTGCGCGACCTACTTCCGCATTCGCAATGCCATCCATCGAGCCGCAGGGGAAACACACTCGTGAGCACCAAACCCAGCCCTCCGCCACCAGTCAAAAGCAGCCCCGCTATCTCTCGCCGCACCTTCCTCGCAACCTCGGCGGCTGCAGGCGGAGCCCTGGTTGTAGGCCTCACCCTTCACAACCGCCTTCTTCCTCCCTCTTCGGACGCAGACCCCTTTAACGCCTGGATCCGCATCCACCCCGACGGGCAGACCCAGCTCGTTCTGAACAAGTCCGAAATGGGTCAAGGGGTCTTCACTGCTTTGCCCATGATCCTCGCCGAAGAAGCCGAGATCGACTTCTCCCGCATCACTGTCATTCAGGCCGACAATGCCGATGGCACTGGAGGGAGCGGCTCCGTCTGGGAGGGCTACAAACCTCTCCGCCAGGCTGGAGCACAGGTCCGCGAGGTGATCATTGGCGCTGCTGCGCGCCGCTGGAGCGTTCCCACAGCCCAATGCCGCGCCCGTAATAGCGAGGTGATTCACACACCCTCTGGCCGCATCCTCTCCTACGCCGCCCTGATCAAAGACGCCCGCCGGCTTCCTCTCCCCGACCCCAACACCGTACCGTTAAAGGACCCTAAGGACTTCAGACTGCTCGGCCGCTCTATTCCTCACCTCGATATACCCGACAAGGTGAAGGGAGCAGCCCGGTTCGGCCTCGACATTCGTCTCCCCGGCATGGTCTACGCCGTCGTCGCGCAGTGCCCATACTTTCGCGGCGATCTGCTCCGCTTCGACGCTGCCAAGGCCAAAGCACTCCCCGGCGTGCTCGAGGTTTTCGACATCCCCACCGATCCTGACTCGGCCAACAAGAACACGCGCGAAGTGGCCGTTGTCGCTACCAACACCTGGGCCGCGACCCAGGGCCGCAATGCGCTCGCTATCGAATGGAAGCCCGGGCAATACCATGACGAGTCGACCGAGTCACTCACCGAACAGCTACGCGCTTGCCTTGACGCTCAGGAGTACTGGAACTCGACTAATACTACCCTCAACCCAGATAAAGTCCCGGCCGCTAAACGTATCGAGAGCGTTTACGAATTTCCTTTTCTCGCCCATGCCACCATGGAGCCGATGAACATCACGGTCAGGCTCAGCGATGGCCGCTGCGAGATATGGTCTCCGACCCAGGACGGCGGAGGAACGCAGGAGAACGCCGCCAAAATCCTCGACATCGATAAGCGCGACGTCACCGTGCACGTCACTTTCATGGGTGGAGGCCTGGGACGCCGCTTCGGTGTACCTTTTGATCACCAGGCGCTGCAGATAGCAAGCCGCATTCAGCGGCCTGTGCAACTCGTCTGGACCCGCGAAGACGACTTCACGCATGATCGCTACCGGCCCGCCTGCATGCACCGCCTCCGCGGCGGCATCGATGGGGAAGGGAACCTTCTTGCGTGGACCGACCGCATCGCCGACACCACCATCATCGGCCAACGCGACCCGAAGCAAGCGCAATCGTATGAGCTCGGGGGAGCCATCGATCAACCCTACCCGGCACAGCATTTCCGTATGTCTTATGTGCCCGCGGAAAGCGGCGTGACGCGTGGAGCGTGGCGCGGAGTCGAGATTGCTTTCAACGTTTTTTCTGTCGAGTGTTTCATCGACGAGCTCGCTCACCTGGCCGGACAGGATCCGTATCTCTTCCGCCGTCGTCTGCTGGGGAACGCGGCCGCGCACGCCACCGCGCCCAGGTCCAACTTCGATGGAAAGTTGGCTGATCCCACGCGCATGATCCACATGCTCGACCTGGTCACCGAGAAGGCCGGCTGGGGTAAGCCACTCGGCCCCAACCGAGGCCGCGGTATCTCTTGCTTCTTCTCTAAGACCAGCTATTTGGCTCAAGTAGCGGAGGTCACGGTCAAGGACGGCAAACTCCGCGTGGACCGCGTCATTACGGTGGCCGACCCCGGCCGGGTTATCAACATGAACGGCATCCGTGCGCAGATCGAGGGTGGCGTTCTTATGGGCCTAAGCGCCACCCTCAAAGAGCGCATCACGGTTAAGAACGGCATGATTCAACAACAGAACTTCGATACCTATGAGGTGCTGCGCTTGCCTGATGCCCCGCAGCTCGAGACCTATCTGGTCGAAGGCGGCCGTCCTCCCGGCGGCATCGGCGAGCCGCCGGTCGCGCTCATCGGGCCTAGCGTTGGGAATGCGATTTTCGCCGCTACAGGAAAACGGCTGCGGAAGCTTCCCTTTCAACTCGGTGAGGTGTCATCGTGAAACAGTCTCACCCGCAGCGCTAGTCGCAATCTCCTGACTGGGCGATTGAGTACTACTGACGAACTCCGTCGCCAATCTGGATCCTGTCGTCAGGTTTTCCCTGATGCAAAACAAACCGCTCTTCCCAGATCCAACGGTACGGAAGTAATCGCTCGATCCATCGATATTCAGCAGACCCACCGCGGCATTGCTCTTCGCCACGAGGAACGTGCTCGTATTTCATTGAGTCCAGTGGCAAGAAAGCTCTAGGGAAGGCTGCGGAAACGAGATCAAGAACATACCCCAGGGCCTAAAAAGGCAAGATGATTTTGCTGTGTTATGTACGGGCTGAACAGGCTGCGTGAGAACGGAAGTTTGCAAAGGTTTCGCGGGGGTGGCCCGAGAGTTCGATTATGCCAGCAGTCCCTGGTCGGATAGAAGAAGCGATCGTAGGGCTGCGCCCATCTTTTTCGGCCCATGTACGCCCCACGGCACGCCGGGGCAGGTGGGGCGAACATGGGGCACCCGTCCGATTTCCTCCGGCATTTGCCGGGACAGAGGAGCTCAGCGGTCGCTGCGGAACTGAGTGCAAAATCGGAGTTCTCACGCGGACACTTCAGCCGGTACCTGGCGGATCGTTGCGTGATCATTACAGTTACATAATAAGTGGTTAACATCCGGTCTGGTAGTGGATTGCGAGGCTGACATAGGTAATCAGGGAATGGTTACTGGTAGCTGCTGGGAACTGCAGGAAATGAAAGAGAGGTAGAACGCTTTCGGTCAAGAGCACCAGCATCGCGCCGTAATTGGGCGTCATTTAGCGCCATGGGACAGAGTTTGTTTTGCTAAATGTTTTTTTGAATTGATACTGGCTGGAGCCCCGGAAAGTGAGCCATTTATGTCAGCAAATAGCGCGCTGCTTCTCTGCGTCGGCAACGAGCAAGGTCTCATGGAGCTGCGGTGCGCCGTCCTGGAGCAAGCCGGGTATAGGGCGAAGGTAGCTACACCCACAGAAGCGGAGTCCTTACTGAGGGCTGAGAACTTCCACCTCATTGTCCTCTCAGCCTGGGTCAGCGAAGACGAGAGAATCCGCGTTATTGCTGCGGCCGGCGACGCGCCGATCGTTGCGCTGGAGGCAATGACTTTCCCCCAGGAATTGCTCTGCAAGGTGGCCTGTCTATTGGCGAATAGAAGTCGGGTGCCGCCGCCGGGCGGCAAAGCAACACCTGGCCTAAGCAGGGTGGACCTGGTCTGATGTGAGGCGGCATCGAAGTGCGGCCGATAGCCAAGTTCAATGTCGGTGGTCAGCGCTTGGTCGAAGACCACTCCGCTGCTGAGGCCCCGTCCATGGGCCGAATCTTCATCAACACCAGCGTCATGTCATCGTGCTGCGGCGCTCCGGAAGCGAACTTGTCTGCTGCATCGAGAAGACAGCCCACAATTTCCCGTGCGGAAAGGTGCACGCAAGTCGCCGCTTTCGCAATCATGCGATCCTCGCCCCATTCTTCATCCTCAGGGTTCATCGCTTCACTGATGCCGTCGGTGTAGCCGATCAGGATATCTCCGGGCTCCATAGTGAGTACGCATTGTTGATAACTGGCTTCAGCCAGGAGTCCAACAACGGGACCCCCTTCTTCGAGACGAAGGATTTCACAAGCTCTGTTCGCTGATGACTGGTTGGGTGCGGTTTGGACAACGCTGATGACCGCAGGTCCCTCGACTTCGCGCCGACACGGTGCGTGCCCTACTAAGTCTGCCGAAGCACTTTGCGCGACGGCAACAGTCTTGGGGCGCAGGATAATGGGCGCATTGTGGCCCGCATTGACATAAGTCAGCTGACGCGTCGCCGGATCATAGTGGGCATAGAAAAAGGTCGCATAACGGTTGGAATCGGAAGAGTCGTAGAGCAGCAAGTTCACGTTGCGGACGAGGTGGGCCAGATCGAAGCCGGTCAATGTCTGTCCACGCAGCGAGGCACGCAGACTGGCCATGAGCAGAGCGGCAGAGATGCCTTTGCCGGAGACATCTCCGATAGCGATGCCAAGACGGGAAGATGTTTGTGCGGTACCGTCACTGGCGCGATCGAGCGCGATGAAATCGTAGTAATCGCCGCCAATTCCCAGCGCGGGACGGCAATGCCCAGCGATTTCCACCCCACGAACAGATGGGGATACCTGTGGAAACAGGCGCCGCTGTACTTCCCGGGCGATTTCCATCTCGCGGTTGGCGCGCTCGCGGACCACGGCCTCCGCGGCCAATGTGGAAAAGAGGCGGCTGTTCTCGATGGCGAGGCCGGTCTGAGTGGCCACGGAACGAAGCAACGCCAAGTCGCTACGTGAATAAGGAGCTTCGCTGCGCTTCGGTCCCAGAGCTATGACGCCTACCAGATCCTTACGACCAGGTAACGGCAGCAGGACTTCGGCGGAAAGACGTTTGAGGACCTCTTGCTCATTATCGCTGGCAAGCATAAGCCAACCGTCCGGGTTGTTGTAGTACACAGTGAGCGGGATTTTCTCGCTGCGCAACTTTCTGATGGCAAGAGAAGTGGGCGGCAGGGACACTCCCCGGTCGACAGGCGCACCGATAGACTGCTCCAGGCAATATCCGCCGGCGCATTGCAGCAGGACGCCGATCTGCGAGACGTGCAGAGTGTCAGCGATGCGCCGGGTGATGGTTTCAAGCAATGGGCGAGTTTCGGTAAACCGACCGGCCTGCTCAGAAAGCTCACTTAGGACCTGCTCGGTGGAGTAAACCTCGCGAAAGAATTTGCGGTCGATCCACGCAGAAAGCCGCTTTTTGCCGCCGAGCTGCATCGCCAGGAATAGCAAAGTAAGGACCACAGCCCATGTTAGTGCGGTGTCCGAATGCTGGGGATGGTTCACCAGTTGGTAAAGCGTAACTCCGAGAAGCGTGAGAAGGACGACGCGGCCGGCATTGAGGGTGCCGCGCGCGAGCGCGTATTGCGTGCCTTGGCGCAGCAGTATGCGGACATCCATGGCACGTTGCACGATGATGACGTAGGCCATGGACAGCGGAAAGAAGATGAACAGGACAATACAAGTCCAGAAATACCAGGAGGGAACTGCTTCTTGTAAAGAGCCGTGGCTGCGAATCTGGGCGATCACAACGCCAATGAACATCGGCGTCAGCCCGATCTCCGCTCCCCAGACAAGGATACCCAGCCTTCGCTTTGCATCGCGCGTGGACGCAGTGAAGTACTTCGGGAATAGGGTAATAAAGAAAAGGCTGATGCAGATGACCGCAATTGCGGATTCGGTGCGGTGATCCAAGGTGTCAAGCCAGGGTGGAATCCAGGAAGAGATTTGGAAATTGAAGTTCCGGCCCAAATCGATCATCACATCCAGTCCCGCAAACATTAGCGATGGCGCAATGAGAATCCACTTGGCCCAGGGATATCGACTCTCGAGACGCACCGGCTCCGGGAAGTAGATGCCGAAGAGCAGCATGCTGAGGAAGAATGCAATGAAGGCCAGGTCAGAATAGATACCCATGAAGGGAAGGACCGGCCCGTTC
>DASRRN010000099.1:0-2659 GCA_035695685.1 Acidobacteriaceae bacterium
ACGGAGGAACTTCTCCCTTCGGAACCGCGTCCATAGGAAGGCCGCCCAAGCCGATCGCTCGCCACGCCCCTCAAGGCTGCGATCATGGCTGCGGTTCGAAAGGTCCTATTCATGAGCAAGTTCCAGTTTATGTTCGCCGCCCTGCTGGCGGCTTCCACCTGTCTTGCACAAACACCTGCCTGGCCGCCTAGCCCCGATCATGTGACCATGCCGCTCTGGCCCAATGGAGCCCCTGGAGCCCAACCCGCCCTCGGCCCTGAACGCGACATGACCACCGCCAAAGACGGGCGCCCGGGCGGCAGGGCGGTGATCCGTATCGGCAACGTTTCCAATCCCACACTCACGGTCTACGCCCCTAAGACCAACAACACCGGTGCCGCGGTCGTCGTATTTCCCGGAGGCGGTTATCGCATCCTCGCCATCGATCTCGAAGGTACCGAAGTCTGCGACTGGCTGAACTCCGCCGGCATCACCTGCATCCTGGTCAAATACCGTGTGCCCGAGCCTGGCCCTTACCCCAAGTCCTCCGCCCCGCTTCAGGATGCTCAGCGCGCCTTCGGCATGGTACGCGCCCACGCCGACGAATGGCACATCGATCCAAATCGCATCGGAGTCCTGGGTTTCTCCGCCGGGGCGCACCTTGCCGCAGCCCTCAGCACCCACTTCGACCAAAGGCTGTACGAACCGATCGACGCGTCTGACAAGGTGAGTTGCCGGCCAGACTTCGCCGTCATCGTCTACCCTGGTTATCTTGCGCTCTCAGAGCAGAACTATGCACCGAATCCAGAAATACGTCCCACCGCACAAACACCACAAACATTCATCGTGCAGGCTGAGGACGATCCTGTCCACGTAGAAAACGCGGTGGTCTATTTCATGGCGCTTAAAAATGCCAAGGTACCGGCCGAGCTGCACATCTATGCCCAGGGCGGACACGGTTACGGCTTGCGCCGGACTGACCTTCCAGTGACCACCTGGCCCAAAAGCGTGGAGATATGGCTACACACAATTCACGTGTTGGCCGCCTCTAATTAACCCGGAGCGAGGATGACCAGGAAGCAAATCGTACTTCTGCCGATATTCGCAACCGCCATCTGCGTGGCGCAAAATATGCTTCCTCCGGTCCCTGCTCCTTTGGGGGTGCCCGCCCCAGGGCCATCGACGGATGCGCCCTACGCACCGTTGCCTATCTTGCCCGGCGGCGTCGTGGTGACTCTATATCCACCAGACTCGCCTTATCTCAATAAGGAAAAGATCCGCCAGGCTGAGCAGTACAACATGAGCCAGGCAGTGCCGGGACGAATCAACAGCATCGTCAACATACACAATCCCTCGATCGAAGTGCACACCGTCGACCGCGGCTTGAACACTGGCGCCGCGGTAATTCTGGTGCCAGGGGGCGGTCACAACACGCTGAACGTTGGTTCTGAGGGAGCGGATTTTGTTCCATTCTTCTATAACTACGGCGTCAACACCGTCATCCTGCGCAGCCGCCTGCGGCGTGACGGATACAACCCTCGGACCGACGAGGTATATGACGCCCAGCAAGCTATCCGCCTGGTGCGGGCTCACGCCAAAGACTGGAACATCGATCCCAACAAGATTGGCATCATGGGTTTTTCCGCGGGCGCCGAGTTGGCCACCGCGGCCGCAGTACTGTACGACGACTTCGATAAGAAGAACAGCGACGCGTCGGATCCCCTTGCGGGCATCTCTTCGCGCCCCGACTTTGTCGGCGTCATCTATCCCGGTCCTACTCCCTTTGCTCGCGATCGCGTGGCCCCTCCTATTCCGCGCAACGTTCCTCCTTCGTTCATTGCCTCTGCCGGCTCGGATGACCAGGTTCACGCCATCTGGGCCGATGAATACTTTGCCGCTATGCTGGCGCTCCGTGTACCCAACCTCGAGATGCACATTTATGCCAACGGCCGTCACCCCGGCGATCTCCTACGCGACGGTAGCCATATGACTGGAGGCCTGACCGATCGCAAGGGAATCCCGTTTGGCACCTGGCAGTTCCGCTTCGTCGATTGGTTCCGCGATCTCGGCTTCTTGGAGCCGCCCGGCGTGGAAACAAAAGCCGCCAAAGACATCGCGTTCTATTTGAATCAACCCGCAACAGGAGCCAGGAGCGGTACGCCAACCGCTAACCCACAGACTCATATTCCTTAGGAGAGATATGCGAAGAATCATTTTTCTCACCATTGCCGTTTGCTCTATCTTTCCACTGCAGGCGCAACAGCCTTCTGTAGACCCTCCCGCCGGCGCTTCATTGCTGCTCACCGCAGCGGGAAATGGTTCGCAGGTTTACGCCTGTACCGATGGTCAGTGGACACTCAAGGCTCCGGACGCCAGGTTGCTCGACGAACACGGGCAGGTGATCGGCGCCCATTTTGCCGGACCAACCTGGCGGCTCACCGATGGAAGCGAAATAAAGGGCAAGATGATTGCGAGCAAGCCATCGCCGGATGCAGGTTCTGTGGCATGGTTACTGTTGCAAGCGGTCCCCGGCAGCGGCAGCGGCCAGCTGGCGAATGTGCGTTACATCGCGCGCACGGAGACGCATGGCGGTGCTGCAGGTGACCAGGCGTGTACCAGCGGCGAAGAACGAATTTCCTATACAGCAAAATACACCTTCTACACCGGCAAGCCATGACCA
>DASRRN010000100.1:0-2044 GCA_035695685.1 Acidobacteriaceae bacterium
ATAGGAGCCTTGCAGGCTGACTTGCCCCTTGTCAGGCTGGGGAACCAGGTAGACTGGAGAAGCGAAGAACGGATAGCCGATCCAGGGATCGTAAAAGAACGGCGGGTAGTATCCGGGCCAAACCGGACCAGAATAATAACCGTACCCTGCGCCTACCGAAATTGTTCCGAGGCGAACGCCAGCTGAAGCAGGGCTCAGCGAAGCAATCGCGAGCAGTAAGGCGAGCGTAAGCAAAGGCAACCGAGGAGTTGCCATATCTCGTTCCTCTTGGCCTAATGATAACGCCGAATCAGACCGGGAAGTTGCTTAAATCCCACCGGCAATCGACGAGTTTCGGGGCTCGCCTCATCCCGAATAAACCAAAAGTAACCTCCCAAACGGTAGCCGCCAGCTTAGAAGGTGTTCTGGCACTTATATCTGTTCCTGCAACGGTATATCCTGGTAGGAGACGACCGCGCTGGCCATCATAACCCTCGCCCTGGTCGCGGCCGAGTGGGTTACCCACCGCATCGTGCACAACGTAGCTTGACCCATTCAGCCTGAACACAAGAAAGGTGCCCCAAGTCTCGCCTTTGAGACCTGGGATCCTCCTGGTCACATCAAGGCTCCAAGCCCTTGATCTCTTCCTCAAGCCGGGCATGCAGCCGTTCACTGAACCCAAGCGGCAGCTCAAACACGCGCTCATCCGCGGTAAGAATCAAAATATTCCGCGTCGAATCCAGGATCGCCGAGCAAATCTCACAGTGCTCCAAATGCTTTTGCACCTGTTCCAGCACATCCGGAGGGAGGGACTGATCCAGGTAGCCGGAGATGTGCGCCCAAACATGTTTGCACTCTATGACCACGCCCACCACCTCCGTTTGGGAGCCATCTGCTTCAACTGTGGCGCCAGATTCTTCTGCAACATCATGCGTGCCCGATGCAGCCGGACTTTCACTGAGGATACAGTGATGCCCAACGCCTCCGCGGCCTCATTCACACTCATTTGCTCGATGTCTCGCAGCTGAAAGACCTCGCGGTAGATCTGCGGCAGAGAGGTGATCGCTTTCTGCAATAGAGACCTGACCTCTTTTCGCTCCAGCGCCTCCGACGGTATCTCCTTCCAGTCCCGCAGGAGAGCCGGCGAACTATGTCCCTGGTCATCCTGAGGCTCGTCCAGTGACTCCATCTTGATCGCATCCCGGCGGCGAATCCGGCTTCGTGCCTCGTTCAAAGTAATGCTCACAAGCCAGGTCCCGAATTTTGCGTCGCCACGAAAACCGGCCAGACTGCGGAAGGCCTTCAGGAAAGCCTCCTGGGCTACGTCTTCCGCATCGGCTTCATTACGCAGAAACGACAGCGCCATGGCGTACACCCTGCGCTCATAGGGACGAATCAGTTCATGGAACAGCTGTGCATCGCCGGCAAGGATCGAAGCGATCATGCGCGATTCATCCCGTAACTCGGTGGCCATTCGTTCGTTCTCTAGAGGGGTTTAGTGTCGGTTCCCAGCACGCGTCCGGTGCCTGGGGTTTGTGCAAACAGGATGAGATGATGCCCCTGTGTCGTCTGAAACGAAACCGGAATCGGGATCTGTGCCGTCCGTTCACCGGCAGCCTTCACCTTTGCAATCCTGGTGATGGATCGAGCTACGGCGACATGTGCCAGCGTGCGCCCGGAATTTTCTCCGCGCAGCACGCTCGACTGATCGGCGTCGTCTGCGAGCACCGCGATCAGGTCGGCCCCCTGCGCCGGCAGGTCGCCGCTAGTGGAAAAATTCACCGTCAAAGTACTGCCTGCTACGCTCAACGACACAATGCGGAGAGACATGCGCGGACTCTCGGCGTCCTCGTTCTCGACCGCGCGTAGCAAACCCGCTCGATCGCTACCAACAATCTGCTCTGCGCCGTTAATCACCATTTGGGGCGTGTATGGGCCCTCCAGGTGAAAGCGCTCACTATAGGCATTCTGCCGCTCTGTATAGGCAGAAGAGGAGAAAGGATCGGACCATCCCAGTGAGTTCCAGTAGGTAACATGCTCGCTGATGCCCACGACCAACTGGCCC
>DASRRN010000101.1:0-3787 GCA_035695685.1 Acidobacteriaceae bacterium
AAGCACGCCGCCAACGCTGCCCAAGGTGGCGGGGATTGCCATCTTGAGACCCGCACCCCAGTCCACCGTTTTCTTCGCCTGAAACGTGCGCAACGCCATCAGCGAACCGAACAGCACCGCTAATCGGTTGGTCGCATTCGCATCCAGGGGCGACAGCCCGAACATGAGCAGCACGGGTAACGAGATCGCAGATCCGGAAGAGGCAAGCGTGTTAACCAGCCCACAGCCCAGCCCGGCAACCAACAGAAGGAACCCGTAGAGGAAGTGCATGAGCGAGGCATTCATGGGAATCTTTCTGTCAGTGCTCTACGCAGGCCGACCCCCAACACAGAGGTGGCAAGCGAAAACGATAGTCCGGTAAAGATGTTTTGGGGGAAACTCCGCTATCCTAGCTTTGCGTCGTAACCAAGTCAATTTTTTTGCGCGGATGAGGATTCTATGGCTGCCTACGGAAGCGAGCTGTCACGGTTGGTTGACGAGCTGAACCGCTCGACCACTGCAACCAGAACTGGCGAGACTACCTCGCTCGATCGATTGCTTGCTGTTGCCGTCCAACGCGGTGCTTCCGATGTTATTTTGGTGGCCGGATCGGGCATCGCATTGCGTGTCAGAGGTTCCCTGACGGCGGCTGCGGGCAAACCGTTGTCGCCTGAAGATCTTCGCAGCTTGTTGCTGCCGATATTGACGACCCGTCAGTCAGAGGAATTAGAGGCGAACAAGTCGCTGGATTTTTGCTTCGACCGCGGTCCGATCGGGCGGTTCCGAGCCAACTTCCACCATCAGCGGGGTACGCTGGCGGCCAGCATTCGTTTGCTGCCCGCCCAGATTCCCTCACTCGAGTCGCTGCATCTACCCGCGGCGCTCTCCCAATTGGCCGAACGGCGACAGGGGCTCGTGCTGCTTACCGGCCCCACTGGGTGTGGCAAGACCTCGACCCTCGCCGCTTTGCTTGACCTGATCAACGCCCGCCGCCGCGATCACATCATCACCATCGAGGACCCGGTCGAATATCAGCATGCAAATCGCAGCTCGATTGTGGAGCAGATCGAAGTCGGCCATGACACGCCTTCGTTCGCGCACGCAGTGCGCGCAGTGTTGCGTCAGGATCCCGACGTAATCCTGGTGGGAGAAATGCGTGACAGCGAAACCATGTCTGCAGCGCTCACAGCAGCTGAGACCGGCCACCTGGTGTTGTCTTCTATCCACACCAACGATACTTCCCAGACCATCTCGCGCATCCTGGATATCTTTCCCGCAGGGCATCAGTCTCAGATTCGGCAGCAACTATCCCTGGCTTTGCTGGCTATCGTCACCCAGCAACTCGTGCCCGCGGCGGATAACTTGAACCGCTACCCAGCTGTCGAAATTCTGATGGCCACCAGTGCCATCCGTAATCTCATCCGCACCGCCCAGGACCATCAGATCCGCTCGCATATCTCTACCGGGCGTTCGGAGGGCATGATGACCATGGAGCAATCCTTGGCCGAGCTTGTTGCCGCGGGCCGCATCGCGCGCGATACGGCCTTCTCACACTGCTACAACCCGCACGAATTGCGGCAATACTTGAGTGACTCTCCCAACCAATCCTGAAGCTCCGGCGTTAGAACTTCATTTCCAAACTCAGTCCCGCAGGGACGGCTTTTAGTTAGCCGCTATGACACATGCAGCGTCAGGCCCTGAAAGGCTCATCAGACGTTACTTGGAAGCTGTTTCCGGAGCCGCTGGCTTTTGGCTCACGACCGCGCTGTCTACCCATGCAGTCTTGCCCCGCAGCCATTGGGGATCCTTAAATTCCCAGCCGACGCGTGGCTGCGCCTGGTCTCCATGCACGATGCCGCTGGCAATGCGCGTCTTGCGTCCGGCCATGACTTCGAACTTCGACTGTGCTCCGCCGGCATTGGCACCCGGAACAAACAAGATCGTCAATCCCTGGTTGGCGTCTTCCCCTGCAGCAGTGTAGTGCAATTTCCCGATGGACCATCCGCCAGTGTTCCAGGTCGCGTCTGTCGTTACGGTTCTGCCCGGAAGATGATCATCACTGTCGAGTATGGTCGCATGATCGCCGGCGAGTGCCTGTATGCGTAAGGTGCGCCCCAGTCCGTCCTGCGCCTTCAGTTTCCATTGAGCGCCTACGGCCAGGGTTTTCGGCGCGCTGATAGTGGTCCATTGTGTCCCAGCACCGGCGAAGACGGCGATGTCCACATTCTCTGACCTTGCGCCGTGATAAGCGACAAAGTATGGCGGCTGGCTGATCTCGGTCCAGACATCGGCGACGCTGACTTTGTCCCCGATCTTGACTGCCGCACCCTCGCCGGCGACCGCTGAGCGCTCGCGATACATCAGCACTGGCGGCTGAAGACCAGCAGGCGAGCTTCCTCCGCCGCGCTCACTGATGTCAGAACCCTGGACGAATTGCCACGACACGGGCTCCCCCGCGTGATCGACGAAACGCAGCAGGTAGGTAGCCCCCTTTCCTGCGTTGTCCGGACGATCGAGCTGCATCGTAGTCAGATACGCTTCCGCGCCCGAATGCTTATCGATGTCCACCATTTGCTGTTGGTTCGCGTAGTGTATCCGCTTGCCCGTCGCGCGCTCCGTGAGTACCGCGTCATATATAGGTGTCGCCCGGCCGCCCGGGTCGACATAAAGTTCAATCATGGTATACGGCAGCTCCGGGCCTATCCACTGAACGAATTGTTCCGGCCAATGCCGGTAGACAATCTGTTCGGGCGCGATCGGGGCCGGAAGCAGAGACTCTGCGCTCTGCGCGAACATCGACACTGCGGTGCAAAAAAGAAGAAAAGCGGTCACAGCTCTGAACATGGCGTCTCCTTTGAGATTCCGGATTAAAAGGTGTAGCGGATACCAAACTCCACTCGCCGCGCAGCTTCCGCGGCGAGCGGCTGCGTGAATGTAGGCGAGCCGACCACGCTGCCCACGGTCGTTACATTGGTGTGGTTGAGAAGATTGGCGGAACGAGCATTCAGCGTGATGCTCTGGTGCCGGTCAGCAGCGAGTCCGTGGGAACGAAGCTCGAATGTCCGGCTCAGGTTGGTATCGAGGTGAATGAGCGCGGGCATGGTTCCGGCGTTTCGATCCAGCGATCCATTGAGGCCAGTGGTGTTGAGCAGCCCGAAGGGCGTTTGATAAGTGCCCGTGCCCTGCTGTGCCGTGAGTGAGGGCCGGTCGTTAAAGACGCCGTCGCCATTGTTATCCATCCCGGTGACGACGTTATAGGGGTCTCCCGAAGAAGCATCGAACTGGCTGGTGAGTGAAAGTTTTTCCGGAAGGCTTAGCTGCCCAATGGCGAACAGCCGGTGAGTCGATTCCCAGGAGGCGCGAGCTGTTTCCCCGCGATCGGAATAACTGGATTGCGGAAACAGCGTGGCCGAGTCGGCATCCGTCTTCAGGTTGAAGTATAAGTAACCGACAAAGATCCCGAATCGTTTGTAGCTGTGCTGGTCCACGCCCAGGAAGACCACCTGGCCATGGAGGTGGCCGGATTGTTCAAACTGGAAGATGTTCTTGCCGGGGGTGAAGGGCCGTGGAGCGAGCAAGGGGTTGGTCATGCTGTCAGTGACCAGGGGCGCGTTGATGTTGCGCGAACGGAACGTGCCCCAGGCCTGGGCGTCGAAAAGATTTGCTTGAGCATGCCAGTGTTGAGGCAACTCGTGCTCTACGCCAAGCTGAGACTGGAAAGACCAGGCCTGCCCCAGGTTCGGAGCGAATTGACGAGTCGTCGCCACGGCGATCGTGGAAGGCGTGGGTACGAGTGGTTCGGTGAACG
>DASRRN010000102.1:0-9737 GCA_035695685.1 Acidobacteriaceae bacterium
CGCCAAAAATCCACTGCGGCTGGCGCAAAAAATTGTGCTGCAAGGGCAACCGGCAGAGACCGTCAGTGACTACGGCGCGGCCCAAATCGCAGTCGACACGCCGCAAGCCAAAGATGCCGTGGTGGCCGCCGTGAAACAGCACTTCAAGGTGTTGCGCGAGCAGGATAACTTCACTGCCGGCGATCCGGAATATCACTACCGCAGTTTTTCTCTGCAGTTGCAGATGCCCAACGGAGCCTCAGAAGAGTTGCAGATCGTTCCCCGTCCGGTGCTGGAGGCAAATCGGAAGGAGCACCACGACTACAAGAAAGCGCGCAACGCAGAGCTCGAGGGCCACGGCGGGGGATCGGCGCGGGCCACCGCCAGAGCCATCAACGATCGAGCGATGGACCGATTTAACTCCAAAAATGGAGTTATCCCTCAGATAGCAAAAGGCGCCGTAGTCAAGGGCTCACGAGTAAGACTGACCGACGGCGCGGTGGCAAAAGTCGTCTACGTGGATCCAAACATGCGCATCGCGCGCGTGCGCACCGAGGACGGACGGAACATCACCGTCCGTCACAAAGATCTGCGCAGGTCTTAACCGGCTGGAGCATTCGGCAATTTGGAAAGACGTACGAGCTTTGTGACGAAGGGTACGCCTTCACAGGCTGCGGAAAAATGCCTGTACGTACGGCACGGCTTCAGCCGTGCCGTACAAGAATCGAGCTGATGAGGGCTTTAGCCCCTGGGGTACGCGGTTTTGTCATTCCTCGCGCGCTTAGTCGCTTGGAAACCGCGGCAAAAAAGCCGTCCCTCAGCGGCTAAAGCCGCGCATAGCCGAGAAGTTTACGGCACGGCTGAAGCCGTGCCCTTCGTACAGCGATTTTTCCGCAGCCTGTTCAACCGTGCCGCATCGCCCCGAAAGCTGATGAGGGCTTTCACCTCTGGGTACGCCTCTTCTATGGCACAGCTAAAGCCGTGCCTTGGTGCAGAGCCTGTAACGTCAGCTCTTGGGCGGGCCCCCGAGGCGGGTGTCTTCTCCGCGCTTGCGTCCGGGCTCTACTTTGGGCTTAGGTTTAGGTGCCTTCTTGGTCTCGCGCTTGCCTTTATCTTTGCTTCCCATGAAGCCAAATATTACACGAATAACTTTCGAAAGCGAGGGTATGTATGAAGCTGGTATTCAATAAGGCGCTGGAATTCGACCGCAATCAGATCCTGAACAGGTATTGGGAGCTGGCCAATCTGGACGAGGACAAGACCAAGGGGAACATTACGGGACAACTAAAAGCCCTCGACTCTTTGTGCGAAGAGCTGGCCCAGCCGGGGAAACCAAAGCCTGCGGCCAAACCAGTCGCCCATGAGATTTATCGAGCCAGCTGGATGCCCGAATCATCACCGCGAAACCAATGACACAGCAAATCCCAGAGGAACTGGACGGGTGCCCCACGTTCGCCCCAGCGTACGTGGGCCGAAAACGATTTTTTTCCATTGCTTTTCCTAGCGGCCTAGCCAGCACTCATCGCCACCACCCACAGAAGTCCTACTTGAGGAAGGGGCTACGCCCCGTCTTTTTCGGCCCACGTACGCTTAGGCGAACGTGGGGCACCCGTCCAGTTCCATCCAATTTTCTACGACCTTCGGTACTAGCTGAAATGGGCAGAAGGTTGTTTGCATCGTGACACTCCCCGAAGACGCCACCTACCGCTGGAAGCCCGCCACCGCAGCCCAGCGCTCCGCGCTCGATTCCGAAGCCGACATCCTGCTCTTCGGAGGCTCCGCCGGCTCCCTCAAAACCGAAACCATGCTCATGGACGCCGTGCAGGAACACGAAAACCCCAACCTGCGCGGCATCGTCTTCCGCTCTTCCTTCGTAGAGATGACGGACATCATCGACAAGACCCGCCGTCTCTATGCCCCCCTGGGCGGCGTCTTCGTGGGCTCACCTAAGTGGACGTGGAGCTTTCCCTCCGGAGCCACCATCCGCTTCGCCTACATGAAAACCGACGACGACGTGTGGAAGTACCTGGGCCCACGCTACTCCTTCATCGGCTTTGACGAGTCGACCCTGCACACCGAAAAACAAGTGCGCAACATCCTCGGCCGCTTGAGCTCGACCGATGCGCGGCTGCGGCTGCGCATGCGGCTTACTTCCAATCCCGGCAACGTAGGCGCCGCCTGGCACCAGTCCCTGTTTCTGCGCGGCCACTGCCCGGTACATAACCCCAGCCACGCCGCCCAATCAGGCCAGCTCTATCGCGATCGCTGCTGGCCCTCCGATGGCGAAGCAATTCCCTTCTCCGTGGCCTTCATTCCCGGCAAACTTTCCGACCACACTCTGCTTGACGCAAACTACTCCAAACGCCTGCACATGATGTCTGGCGGCGCCGCCGCGGCCATGGAGCAGGGCTGCTGGTGCACGCTTGAGGGAGCCTACTTCCCTTTTGTGCATGCCGGCATGGTCCAGCCCCTGGCTGAGGCGGGCGTGGAGTGGTGGCACAATCACTTCCTCTCCATCGATTACGGCTACGGCAAATCCTCCTCGTCGGTGGGGCTCTACGTCCGCGGCCCAGCCGAGCTTCGGCAGAAGACCGAAGTCCACGGCATCGAGTCGCACCGCCTGGCACAGCAAGATGGTCCGGACTTTCCCCAGGGGCGCATCCGCAAGATCGGTGAGCTCGTAGTGCCCCACGTGCCTGCCTATGAGCTGGCCCAGATGGTGGTCGAGGCATTCATCAAACCAGCTGCAAACGGGCCGGAAGAAAACGGACAGCGGCGGCGTATCGTAGCTGCCTATCTCGATCCAGCCAACTTCAAGGAGATTGGCGACGGTCACACCATCGCCGACCAGATCAACGAAGTCTTCGACCCCTGGGAAATAACCTGCGAGCGGGCGTCGAACGACCGCCTGGGCGGATGGCAATTGCTCTACCGCATGCTGCGCACCGGCGAGTTCGAGATCACCGACGTATGTCCGCGCACCTTCGAAGCTCTCCGCACCCGCATGCACGACGAGGCCAGGCCCGGAGATATCCGCAAGATTCCTGGCGATCCCTTAGACGACGTAGCCGACGAAACCCGCTATGCCTTGTACACCTTTGTGCAGCAGGCCACTCAGCCACGGCAACTTGCGCTGCAACTGGCCGTGCGCGGCCTCGATATGGGCTCGGCCGCCATTCGCTGGCAGCAGAAGTCGGAGGAACTGGACCGGGAGGAAGCCCCGATCCCAACTACGCGACGCACGGGCTTGGGCCGGCGCAGTTGGGGTCGATGAGCAGGGCAACCTATAACTTAACTCTGTCCGCCGGCTGACATTCCGCTTTGGCTGCTATTCGCAGGAGCGATAGCAAACTGAATCTGACTGCCCTGTCTGAGTTTTACGTTGTCTTTTTTAGTAGAAACAAAGACGCCCGAGTTCTGGCTGCCGATTTGACTGTGCAGGTCGACGCCGGAAGTAACGCCCGTTTGATCAAATTCCAGTGTGCTTGCAGTCCAATCATTAGCCGGAACGACGCCGCTATTGGTGTCCCCGGCAGTCGAGGGATAGAAGCCCACAATCGTGGCTCGGATGGGTACCGTGGTCCCATTCTTAAGCCGCGCCTGGTCAAAACGTAGCGCCAGCTTTCTCGTGCCCTGCTGCTGCGTGTCATCCGTTATCTGTCCCAGCAGCATCGTGCCTCCGGGCAATTCGGTTCCATTGCTCAAATTTACTTTCCCCTGGAGCTTCGCGCTCACGGCAGAACCCGATCGATCTTTGACGCCGTCAAGGTTGGTCACCAGGACGGCGTTCGCAGGTTTCATTAACGCGGCCTCGTGCTGATCAGCTTGCGTGAAATTCTGGGTGGTTGCATTTTGAGAATAGGCAAAAAGTGGTAATGCTAAGACTGCAGTGGCAAATGCCAGTGCTTGATAATGGCCCTTCATACGACTCCTAAAGTAGAAAAAGGTCCTCCACTAAAATAAATAAATATGATGACGTGGTCGTGCCTCGCTTACCCGTGTCTACTTTATAAGATCGCCGCAGTCTGGGAATAGTTGCATGTTTTTTAGCCCTCACTCCCGCTCGCTCTCAAATCTGCACGTACGAGCGTCATAATGCAGGTGCACCGTGCCCAGCGGCCCATTACGTGCCTTGGCGATAATCAATTCACCCTTGCCGGCCAGCGACGGATCCTGGCGGTTGTAATATTCCTCGCGATGCAAAAACAGGACCATGTCCGCATCCTGCTCAATCGCGCCCGACTCGCGCAGGTCAGAAAGGATCGGCCGCTTATCCACCCTCTTATAGAGTTCGCGGTTCAATTGCGATAGCAGGATCACCGGCACGTTGAGACGCTTGGCCAATCCCTTCATCGCGCGGCTGATGGCGGCCACCACCTGCTCACGGTTTTCCATGCCTTTGCGCTCAGCCGCCATCAATCCCAGGTAGTCCACCAACACCAGGTCGAGACCGTTACTGGCTTGCAAGCGCGCTGCCTTGGCCTCGATCGACGCCGCGGTTTGCCCCGGTTGGTCGTCAATATATAACGGCACATCGATGATCTCGGCCAGCGCGCGCAGATAGTAATGCTTCTGCACCTCACTCAACCGTCCATGGCGATGCGCTTGCAGATCTACCTGCCCGCGGGCACAACACATGCGGTCGATGAGCGCCTTGCTGGGCATCTCCAGGCTGAAGAAAGCCACTGTCTTACCCGACATCGCAACATGCACGGCGATGTTACCGGCCACGGCCGTCTTGCCAATCGAAGGCCGCGCACCGAGGATGGTCAACTCCTTCGGCTGGAATCCGGCAGTGAGATTGTCCAGGCTCCCGAAGCCGGAAGGAATGCCGGTCAGCCTCGCGCTCTGTTCAAAGATTTTGTCGATGCAGGGATAATTTCCCCGGACATACTCGGCCACCGAAGTAAGTCCGGAAGTGATCGCCTTGCCGGCAATCCTGCGGAAGGCAGATTCGGCCTCGGCCAGCACCTCCTCCGCAGAGCCGGACTGGTCGCCGGCCAGCACCCCTACCCGGTCGCTTTCCGCAATGGTTTGCCGCAGAAGCGACTTGTCTTTCACGATGCGAACATAGTCCTCAATGGATAGCCTGCGCGGCAGCCCCTCCGTAAGCGCAGCGAGCCAGGCTACTCCACCGATGACCGATAACTCCTTGTTACGTTGCAACTGCTCGGCCAGGGTCACGATGTCGACCCTCCGGCCTTCCGTGATCAGCTCACCCATCCGTTGAAAGACGCGGCGATGCGCATCAAGCAAGAAGTCCGTTGCCTCGATGCGCCCCGCCGCCTCCTGGTAGTGGCCGTTGTTGAGCAGAATGGCGCCCAGGATCGCCATCTCCGCCGCCACGTTGGCGGGCAGAGGCGCGTCCGTGTCTCCCTTTCCGGCCTGGGTGTACCCGGTGCGCACGCTCACCGGCCCACCCAATCCCGCCGCAGACGGCCGGGACGAACGAGCTTCACTCCCGCGGATCGGGAATGCCGCCAGTCGGCAGTCTCCGGAGCATCGGGAGATAGGAAGCTGATTATTTCCTTGCTGGCACTGCTGTAAAGAAATGCCAACTCGCCGCCTTCATGATCGAGCACAACCACTGTGCGTGAGTTGGTAAGTTTCCGGGCGTACTTTACATCCCCCTTCCGTACCCGCCGGATCAGGCCTTGCCGCATCCGTTTGTCTACGTCCAGACCGAAGCGCGTCCGGGCGTAATCCTTCACCAGCCGCCGGCGTGCCGGCAACAAGATTGTGGGCTCCCGGCTCATGCAAGCCCTCCAGGAACGCGGCTACGCATGCCCAGGGCCTTCATGCCGCCGCTGTATCTTCCCCGGGGGGTAATTTCCCGGCGCTGCGCGGCTGCAAAGCGCTTGCTGTCGTACACCATAATGGCCATCACGTCGTCATCGAGTTTTTGCGCCGCCAACCGCCGCGCGGCTCTCACCGATATACCCCAACGTTCAGCAACGTGCAGACTGGAATCGACAGAGCGAGGACGTCCGCCGCCATGTCTCCGAAGTGGACTCATAGCATCTCCGATTTTCTAGGGGGAGGAACCAAGGGCTAAAGAAGAGTCAGCCGGGGAGGAGGGAACCCTTCAAAAACATAACTACTGTGCGTCATAGTTATGACTAAACTTGGTGCAAGTATGCCTTAGTTTCGGACTACGGGCAAGAACCTTAAGCACTATTTTTGTTACGTCCTAAGTAACATGTGCTAGAAATATTGTCGTGCTTCTTTACTGTAACCTTTCTGGTTATCTATTCATGCAACTGCTGGATTCACGCGCCCTCAGCCATCTCTGTTGTTGCGGATCGGACGAGCTCGCACCGGCGCTTGTAGGGCAAAGTCATTGGTAGAAGGCCGCTTGTGTAACTCCAAGGCGACATGCAAGGATCGTAAATCGAGCATCATGGCTGTTGCGGATCCGCAACAAACCCCAGAGTTGGCTCATCCGGCGGAGATTCCAGCAACTGCGCGGTATCATTGCGCACGTTGCCCACTGCCCGGTCTACCTTCCAGGCAACCATCCGCTCCGCCGGAAAAGGCCGTAGCAAATCGAGCGGGGGCTGCGCCGGACCTGTCCCGGCGAGCCGTGGATCGCCGCCGCCCAGCCAGCGCGCATAGTCCTTACGTTCAATAATCACCGGCATCCGATTGTGCAAGGGGGCAACGACCTGGTTGGGATCGGTGGTGATGATGGAAAAGGTCTCCAACCACTCGCGCGTTTCCGGATCCTTCCACCGGTCCCACAATCCGGCGAAGCCATAGGGTTCGCGGCTGGCCAGTGCAATGGCAAAGGGCTGCTTGTGTTTGGGGTCCAGCGTTTGCCACTCATAAAATGCATCCGCGGGCACCAGGCAGCGGCGCCGCCGGAAGGCCTCACGAAAGGCAGGAGCGGTAGCTACCGTCTCCGCCTTGGCATTGATGGTCGAGTAGCCAATCTTTGCATCCTTCGACCAGTAAGGAATCAAGCCCCAGCGCATGAGCGCGATCTCCCGCATACCGGTATCGCGGTTCAGGCGCACGACCGGCTGAAAGGTCTGAGGCGCGACATTGTAGCTGACGCCCCACTGCAGGTGATTCGCATCCTCAGCGTCGAGCTCAGTCCCAAACCACGCGGCAATCTCTCTTCGCGTTGACTTACGCACATAACGGCCGCACATGCTCTCGATCATACGTGCGCGTAGCACAAGGGCTAAAGAGGGTGTGAGAGTCGGAAGAAACAGCAGGTCCCTCCACTTCGCTACCCCGGATTTCCTGTGGACCTTGGTGGCGTTGGCTGAACTCATGCGCCTTTCCTTAAAGAGAAAGGCGCACACGCGGCCTTGTCCAGTGCTGCGTGGCAGGAAATCCGGGTACGCTCCGGTCGGGATGACAATTCATTTTTGCGCATCCGGCTTGGCCACAGAATTGTCATCCCGACCGGAGCGCAGCGTAGTGGAGGGACCTGCTGTTTCTTTGCCCAAAAAGTACGGCCCGCAGCAGATGCTGCGGGCCGCGCTTGTTTGGGCTGTAAAGGCTAGCGGTGTTCGTGCTCCCCGCCGCCGCCCGGATGCGATTCGTTGTGTGGTTGGCCACCACCCTGATGAGGCGGCTCGCTGTTGTGAGGCGCGGTGGCGTAGTGCGCCTGGTTGTTGGTAGGGCCCTTGTAGGCGTTGTTGGCATTGTTGTTGTATGCCGGCCGGGTATTCGCGTTCGCGTTAAACGCCGCATGGTTATTGGCGCTGCCAGTGGCGTTATAGGCCGGCCGGTTGTTATTGTTCATGGCCGCGTGGTTAGCGAAGTTGGCAGACGTCATAGGACGGCTTACGGCCGGGTTCGCGGGGCGTCCACCATTGACACTGGCGAAGTTCTGCCGATTGCTGCTAGCAAAGTGTTCGTGGTTCATCTGCTCGGAAGTCGGCTGAACATGGGATTCGCGCATGGCCGCCATTTCCTGGCCATTGGGCCGGGCGTCGACCCCGTGGGGCCCATTGAAGCTGGTGCGGTTGATCACGGTCGTGTTGTGGATCACCGTGTTGTCGATGTACGTGTTGTGGACAACCGTTCTGTCAACGTGTAGCACGGCGCTGTTATACGCAAAGTGTCCACCCTCCCAGCGACCGCCAAAGAAGCCTATCCCCCCGTAGCCGTAGCCGTAGTTCACGCCGCCGTAAAAGCCGACATGGGGTCCCCAGTAACCGGCATGCCAGAGATAAGCACCGCCACCCCAGCCCCAGTAGCCGGGCGTCCAGAGAACTCCAGGCCGGGGAGCAAGTACCCAGGTTCCGGGCACCCAGAAGTAGCCCGCATCGCCGTAAGCCCAGTATCCAGGGGTCCAGAGATAGCCGTCCCCGGGACAAACCGGCTGAGCGTAAACCGGCAGCACCGGCGGAGCAATGCTGACTGAAAGGAATATGCCGGCAAACGACGACGCGGGCACGATGGATACCAGTGATGCGAGGAACAAAGTTCGAAGAGCTCTGATTGCACGCATTGGATTGCTCCTTAGCTGAGCCCCACAGCGGACAGCGCCTAGGGGGTAGCCGGCCCTTTGGCCGGCACGTTCTGTATTAACGCGATGCCCAGGATTATGTTGCTGGCAGGTTACCGGGCGGGGAATGGGCGCACCCAACCGTGCTGAGGGTACCGACGATAGATGTAGGTGGCCATACCACGTTTGCAGCAAGGGGGCCTTGAGAGTCAGCCTAGCGGCGACTAGAACCGCCCAGCAGTGATCCAAGGACGCCGCGCACGATCTGCCGTCCTACGGTACTCCCAAGCGTGCGTGCAGCGCTCTTGGCCATGGTTTCGGCCAGGCTGTCCCCACGCCGGCCACTCGTTGACCCCGAACCCAGCGATAGGAGGTCGCCATACCATGTGGTCGCCTTTGGCGCAGGTTGTTGAGATGAAACGGGTTGTGAACCAGTTGCCGCCCCTGCCCTGGCGGCGCGGTCTTTCAGCAGCTCATAGGCCGATTCGCGATCGACTACTTTCTCGTAGACCCCGGCGACCAGGGAGTCACGCATGATTTGCTGCCGTTGTTCTGCAGTAATCGGGCCGATCTGACTGCGCGGGGGGCAAACCAATGCGCGTTCCACCATCGCGGGCGTTCCCTTCTCATCCAGAAAAGAGACCAGCCCTTCGCCCACTCCCAGCTCCAGAATCACCTGCTCTACATTGACCTCGGGATTGGCGCGGAAGGTCTGGGCCGCTGCCTTGACCGCTTTCTGGTCCTTCGGAGTAAAAGCACGCACCGCATGCTGAACCCGGTTGCCGAGCTGACCCAGGATGCCGTCGGGGACATCAATGGGACTCTGGGTCACAAAGAAGACACCCACGCCCTTGGATCGGACCAGGCGAACCACTTGGTGGACCTTGTCTTCGATCACCTTGGGCAGGTCGGAAAATAGTAGGTGCGCTTCATCAAAGAAGAAGACGAGCTTAGGTTTTTCCGGGTCGCCCACCTCGGGCAGACGCTCGAAGAGCTCGCTGAGCAGCCACAACAGGAAAGTGGCATAAAGCTGGGGTGAGTTGATGAGTTTGTCCGCCGCGAGAATGTTGACCACCCCGTGACCCTGGGCGTCGGTCTGCATAAGGTCATCGAGGTTGAGCGCCGGCTCACCTAGAAACTTGTCTCCACCTTGCTGCTCTAAAGAGAGCAGGCCCCGCTGCATCGCTCCGACGCTGGCCGCAGAGATGTTGCCGTACTGGGTCTGAAACTCCTTGGCATTCGCCGCGGCATACTGCAACATCGCCTGCAGGTCCTTGAGATCGAGCAGGAGCAA
>DASRRN010000103.1:0-2551 GCA_035695685.1 Acidobacteriaceae bacterium
CCGCTCAATCCCGGCAACTCCGGAGGACCGCTGCTGGACTCCGCCGGCAGCGTGATCGGCGTGAACACCGCGACCATTCTTGGCGCCCAGGGCCTGTCGTTCGCGGTCGGGATCGATACAGCGAAATACGTGGTGGCCCAGATTCTGCAGCACGGCCGGGTGCGCCGGAGTTCGATTGGGATTGCCGCGCAGAATGTGCCCATCCCGCGGCGGCTCGCTTATGAATACAAGCTGCCCATGCCCACGGGCGTGATGGCCACGGCATTGGCGCCGGATGGCGCCGCTGCGAACGCGGGCATGGAGGAAGGAGACGTGATTGTAGGCTTTGCGACCCAACCGGTGGGAGGCATAGACGATCTGCATCGTCTACTAACCACGGAACGCGCGGGTAAGCCACAGAACGTGAGCCTGCTCCGCGGCACCGCGCTTAAGCACCTCATGATCGTGCCCCGAGAGCGTCCAGAGGATGAGGTGGTATCCTGAGCAAAATCAGCTTGGGTCCACATGCCAACCAGCAACAATCCGCATCCTGACAACACTGAACTGGAAAGCGGCGAATCGTTCGACGCAATCTTTCAAGAGTATGAGCAGAGCCATGCGCACCGGGCAGAGGCCGGCGGCAGACAGATAGAAAGTACAGTCGTTGCCGTCTCTGCTGACTCCGTCTACCTTGACATCGGTTACAAGACGGAAGGGGTTCTACCGTTGGCCCCGTTCCAAAGCGCAAACGAAGAAGTAAAGCCCGGCGATAAGTTTCTGGTGGCGGTCAAAGGCCGAAATGCCGAAGGCTACTATGAGCTTTCACGCTTCAAGGTAGAACAGCCTCGGGACTGGTCTGCTTTAGAGCGGGCTTTCGCGGACAAGGTCCCGATTGCCGGCACGGTGACCGGTGTTGTAAAGGGCGGATTGACCGTGGATGTGGGTGTGCGGGCCTTCATGCCCGCCTCGCGAAGCGGAGCGCGCGACGCCGCTGAGTTAGAAAAGCTCGTGGGGCAACAGATTCGCTGCCGCATTATCAAGCTGGAAGTGACCGAAGAAGATGTGGTGGTCGACCGGCGCGTGCTGGCAGAAGAGGAAGACCGTTCTACCAAAGAGCGCCGGTACGGTGAGCTCAAAGAAGGCGAAACGGTGCACGGCGAGGTGCGTAGCCTTACCGGCTATGGGGCGTTCGTAAATATAGGCGGCGTGGATGCCTTGCTCCACGTTGGCGACATCGCCTGGGGTCGCATAAATAAGCCGGAGGACGTGCTCTCCGTAGGCCAACAGATCGAAGCCAGAGTGCTGAAGGTCGATTCCGAAAAACAGCGGATCTCGGTAGGCATGAAACAGCTCTTGCCGCACCCGTGGGATGCGCTCGCGGCCAAGCTGAAGGCCGGAGATCGTGTGCACGGCACCGTAACTCGAGTTGCTGATTTTGGTGCTTTCGTTGAAATTGAGCCTGGCGTTGAGGGCCTGATCCACTTATCGGAGATGTCCTGGGCCAAGAAGGTACGGAAGGCGAGCGATGTGCTCAAGCAGGGCGACACTGTGGAAGCGGTGGTTCTGGGAGTGAATATGGGCGAACGCCGCCTCTCCCTGGGCCTCAAACAGACGCTGGGCGATCCCTGGGCAGAAATAGAGAAAAAGTTCCCGGCAGGCTCTGCGATCGAGGGACCGGTTAGCAGCTTCACCAAGTTCGGCGCGTTTGTACAGCTTGCGGATGGAATTGAGGGCATGGTTCATGTCAGCGAGATCAGTGCCGACAAACATATTCATCATCCGCAGGACGTGCTGCATTTAGGTCAGGTAGTGAAGGTCCAGGTGCTCGAAGTGGACAAGGCAAAGCGTCAGTTGCGGCTCAGCATGAAGCAACGGACGTCGGTCACGGTGGACGAATATCTTGCCGAACACCCGGTGGGTAGCCTGGTCACTGGCCGCATTCTCGAGGTTGCGCAAGGATTAGCGAGGGTGGAACTGGGCGAGGGCATCGAGGGTGTGTGCCGCATCGGCACCCAGGACCCCGGGGCGGATGCGCCGCTGGCCGAAGGCAAGGTGGACCTGTCTGCACTGAGCTCGATGTTGAAAGCGCATTGGAAGGGCGGCCCAAGTACCGGCGCCGCAAAGCCCGACGCTATTGGCGCGGGCCAGATTCGGAGCTTCCGCATTGCCAAGATGGAAGCGGATGCAAGGAAGATCGACCTGGAGCTGGTATAAGCGGGAAGGTTGCTGGCACTGTACAGATTCACTCAACCTGCAAACAATGCTGAATCACATCTCCACCCCTCAAATTAAAATTGTCATCCCGCCTGCCCCGGCCTGCCGTGGGACCGGAGCGTACCCGGATTTCCTGCCACGCAGCACCGGACAAAGCCGCGTGTGCGCCTTTCTCTTTAAGGAAAGGCGCATGAGTTCAGCCAACGCCACCAAGGTCCACAGGAAATCCGCGGTAGCGCAGTGGAGGGACCTGCTGTGCTCTTGCTCAGCACCTAATTTCCCGTGGACTCACCGCTCTCCCTTTTGTCATCCCGAGCCGATGACCTCGCCTTCGGCGAGGTCATGAAACCAATGAACA
>DASRRN010000104.1:0-14055 GCA_035695685.1 Acidobacteriaceae bacterium
TCACTTACGGACGGCCTGAAGGCCGTCCCCTTCAAAGAATTCGGTTTTTCCGCAGCCTGTAAAGCCCGTTCTTTCGGAATGAACCGCTTTTCCGCTGGACTGAAGTCCAGCTCCCCCCTGCTGAAGCAGGGGGCTCCCACCAGATTCGGGGTGGATGAAATCCGCGGCTCATTTTCCCGTTCTCACGCCCTCGTCTTACTAGCCCGTTTTCGGCACGACTGAAGTCGTGCCGCCCAGGACGTCAGTCCTGGGTTAACCGAAAAAACTGGACTAGTCCCGCCAGGGACGGCTGAAACCTAGTCCCTGTGTTCAGCCGTCCCTTACGGGACTGGTCGGATTGCATATATCTACCCAGGACTGTCGTCCTGGGCTAAGTTCAACCGTCCCTACGGGACTGAGAGCAGAGCTCTCACACACGCTCTAAAGCCCTGATCATTTCGGGTCGACTGAAGTCGTGCCCTGATACAAAGCACTTTTCGAAATTGGCTCGAAACAGGCTGACCCAGACATTAGTTTTGCAGTCATCAATAATGCTGTCCTTAGGTTCGAGGACGCGGCCAGCGAGCCTCGACGACTGTCGAAATACCGCCGCGAGGACGGAATTCCCCCTTGACAACAGCCCATACCGGATCGCAAGCCTTTACTACATCCTCCAATACCTGATTGACGACGTTCTCCTGGAAGATTCCCAGGTTGCGGTAAGTGAACAGATATTCTTTCATCGACTTCAGTTCCAGGCACCGTTGACGCGGCATGTAACGCACGGTCAGGGCGCCGAAATCGGGCAAGCCGGTCTTCGGGCAGACCGAAGTAAATTCAGGATCGTCGATCAGGATCTCGTAGCCCAGGAATTGATTCTCCCAGGTCTCAATGGCAGGGAAGCTGTGGTCGAGACCGGCAGTGGCGTGCTCATCGGTGTAACGAGGGGTGATGCTCATTACGATATTGTACCCACTCAGCCCAAATCCGGCCGCTTGCCCTGCATGCGACAATCATCGATGCAGCTATGCCACAATCATCGATGCAGCTTCTGTTGAGCGAACAATACAACGCATGAATGTCCGCATGCAAGGACGACAAATGGAGCAGCTTTGATTGGAACCTGGTCTGGTCAGCGAACTCCAGGCTTGACGTTCCTGACACGTGAAGGTGCGTCAAATAGCGCCATGATTTTAATGCTCAGGACGGGAGTAATCCTCGGCGAGTAAAGTTGGAGCACACCTTAATTTGCCCTCTTCGATAATGAGGAGGTGAATGGAATAGCAAGCACTGTCTCCGTTTCTTCGGGCCCGAGGAGGATACTATGGGTCAGACTCTTAGGTATATGGTCACCAAACTCCATAAGAATAGCCACGAGTATGGGTACCATATACAACTGGCTGAGAGTTTAAAGCTTCGCGAGATGCCTTCCGTACTGGGATCGCACATTCCCAACCGCGCTGAGCTGGAGGCCTTTCTTAAATCAAGGTGCCTGATAGAAAAGACGGCCGAAACGATTCTGAAAGATCTGGACGCTCTCCCACCCGGGAGGGAATTCTACGTGCTTGTCTCCGATTCTTAACTGCTTAAGGTGACGTGGCGGGATGATTGGATCAGGTCTAGGCTCGTTTATGGCGTTTCCGGGGGCGGTCTTTTTCTTGCACGCCTCAACTCCTGCTCGCGCAGTTGTTGCTGAAGTTGGCTCAAGCTAATCCCAAGCTTCGCGGCTTGAGCGCGAAGCTCATCCCAGTTGGTGGGAACTTTCTCGGGCTCCTCGGTCGTGTCGTCTGTCATCGCAATCCAGTGTTTGCTGCGCGTGTGCCTGAGATCAATCTACCACCTGCCTGCATTTCCCTCATCGAGATTTGTCCCTCAAATAATGCGCTCGAGCGGATCCTCCGTCACCTTGGGTAAATCCATCTGCCGACTCACTTTGTACAGGGCGCTTATTGAGTTCAGTCCGCCAGGGGATCAGGTCGAATCTGGAAGTGAACGACCTTAGGGTTCGTTCCCTTTCCCGTCTCGCTATGGAATGGCGTGCGTGTGCCCCAGGTGGTCCAGACTCCCTTCCCTTGCCAGCCCGTTTTGGGGTCATCGAAACGCCCATCCATTCCTTTGGCATAGAAGCCCAATGGATAAGGCACGCGGAGTATGGTGAACTTGCCGTTTACCAGGGCGAGCAACGAATCCGACGAATTGCCAGTGATGATGGGTATGTTCTTGCCCAGGCCCAGGGTGTCGAACTGATCGACCCAGACGTAGTAGTGGGCGTCCGCGCTGCCGGAAGCAGTGACGTTTTTGAACTTCGGCCCCGGAGTTTGATAGAGAGTCCAACCTTCGGGACAGTGCCGCCCGGTTGCCGTCGGACCGTTAAGGGGGCCTTTGCACTTGCTTCGGTCAAAGCTAGCCAGATGCCCGCTGGCCAGCGCCACCCATGCGACACCGTTGCGGTCCATGTCCATTCCGCGGGGGGAAAAACCCCAAACCGGAGCCCTGGGATCTTTCCACGGGACTTCGTAATATTCAGCCAGAGTTGTTTCCGGAGGATTCGGTCCGGGGTTGATGCGGACGATCCCGCCCGGGAAACCCAGCACCGAGCCCCAGATCATGCCGTCGGTGCCGATTCCGAGGCCATAAAAGGCGGCATTCAGGCGCGTGTCTTTGGTAGAGTCGGCGGCTGTGTTCAGAGCGGACGAGGTGCCCAAACTTTCCCCGCTGGGCGCAGTCGCGACCTTCTGCTCCCCTTCCACGTAGGGGTCGCGTTTACCGTTGCCATTGGTGTCCAATACCAGAGCGGTCCAACCCTGTGACTGCTCTGCGTCGTGCGTCTGGTCCCACATTTTTGTGTTCAACCAGCCGACTACTCCGCCACCGCCGCCGCTGGTGGTCCATAAGGTGTCATTGGCATCCTCGGCAAAGAGCAAGTGATGGGTGCCAAAGCAGGTGTCGATCATGGAGAGCTGCCTGGTTGCAGGATCATACATTTCCAACTGACGGCCGGACTTCTCCACTGGAGTGAGTTGCGCCGAAACCAGGCTGGAACCGGCTTTGCAAAAGGAGGGATTGTCACTGGCACGGATACGAGCTGTGAACCAGAGGCGTCCCCGCTCATCGAACATGGGATTGTGAACGGTGGTGTGGCTATCCCAGATGGCCTCATCGCCCCACACGGCTGAGGAATTGAGAGGCTTTGGCTGGCCGGGCGTGTCTGGATCACGATACTCAACCTTGAGCCGGCCGATGGTGTTGTGCACGGGATCGAGCACCGGCAAGTAATCACGGCTCTCCTCCGGGGATCCGTAGATCAGGCCTTTTGCATTCACCTTCGGGTCTCGCTTGTCAGTCGAAATTGAGTCGTGCAGGTAGGCTGTTGGATCGGCCCAGTCCCATTGGGTAATGACAACGTTGCGCTCGACTCCCTGCGGCCGCGGAGGGGCCTCCGCGGGAAGCTCCCCATTTTTGATGCGCGTGGTCCAATCGCCAAATAACTCGGTTGCCCGGGTGGGACCAAGTTGCGCCAAGCCACCCATCATGGCGGAGCCGGCTTGTCCTGATTGCAGGCGCCGCATCCAGGCTTGTGACGGAGCGAGGTTGCTGAACATGGCGGGGATCGTCCGGGTGTATTGATTACCGAGTTGGTGGCAGGATTCACAGCTATCGGTCTTGATCAGATGGATCCACTGCGCCTGGCTCTTGATGTTGGGTGAAATGCCACTTGCGCCTGTGGCCGGGAATTCGTTTTCCGCGGGCACATCGAGTAAGGCGTACCAATAATTAGCCGGGTAGTAGTGCGCGGCGGCCTTGTTGTCCGGGGCTACGGCCGGTCGCAGATCCACTGCCCTGCCCGGCACGGCCTCAACCTTTGGCGAATCCACCAATCCGTATCCGCGAGCCCACAGGGTGTATTTGGCCTTGGGCAGCGCGGGGATCAAGTAGCGGCCGTGGTCGTCGGTCACTACCTCTTTGATGTAACGTGTCGGCAGGTCAGTGGTTTCGGCGATCACCCACACTCCGGCTTCGGGTCCCGCGGAGCTGGTGACTGTTCCGCGGATGGAGTCGTTCCGGACCTGCTTTGCCTGGGTGCCGGTGAGTGAGATTGCGAGCCATGCAAAGAAAGCGATGGCAGCTATTCCGAGCGAAAAGATTTTGGTTAATCTCATCTGACCCTCGCCCCCCTGAACACTGGCAAAGAATCGCGAATTCGCCGTCGGAAGGTCGTAATTGCGGGCGGAATTACGTCGCTTTGCCGATTGGGCGACCAATATACGCCTGGTCTCTTTTGCGCGCAATGCCCGGGCGCGGAGGCTAACCGCTCCCACGTTTGCCCTCCAGTCGTAGCTAAGTCCTTTGTTTTATCAAGATGGTCAAATTTATATAATTCCCGCCGCCTAAGATATTAGGTGACCGCATAAAGGGGGCACATGCATTCGACAGACATAAGACACCGTAATAGTACGACGCAGCGGCGAACTGCTCGGTCTCGACCGTGACTTCGGCTCCGTGATCCCGAGTGCAGCGTGATTGAACATATGAAGTTGCTAAGAAAGGTGTAGGAATGCTCAATAGAAGGTCGTTTATCGGCGCTGTACCGGCCCTTTATGGTTTAGCCAAAGCCACGGCACTGCCAGCCAGCTCCCAGTCGAAAAATACCGAATATCATGTTTCGGAAAATGGGGATGACAGCCATGATGGCTCACCGTCGCGGATGCTTCGGACCATCTCTGCGGCCTCGGCTCGCGCCTATCCTGGTGATGTCATCACCGTCCATAAGGGTGTCTATCGGGAGCGTGTAACCCCACCCCGCGGAGGTACGTCTGACGCGAAACGTATTGTCTATCAAGCTGCACCAGGAGAACGACCAGTGATTACTGGCGCCGAGATCATGAAGGGTTGGGTAAAGGTGAAGAATGACGTATGGAAAGTTTCTATTCCAAACAGCTTCTTCAAGGGGTTCAATCCTTACAGTGATCTGATCCATGGAGATTGGTTTGAGCCCAAGGGCCGCCAGCACCACACAGGCGCCGTTTACCTTAACGGTGATTGGTTTGTAGAGGCCGCAAAGCTGGAGGATGTGTTAGCGGGAACAGGCCTGGAGCCGCTTTGGTTTGGCCATGTTGATGAGCATGTTACGACTATTTGGGCGCAATTCAAGGGCGTGGATCCAAACACCGAACTAACAGAAATCAATGTCCGCAAGACGGTCTTCTATCCGGAGAAAACGGGCATGAACTACATCACCGTCCGTGGCTTCATTCTGCGCCAGGCGGCGACACCGTGGGCTCCTCCGACGGCCGAACAGATCGGCGTCATCGGAGCCCATTGGAGCAGAGGCTGGATTATCGAAGACAATATCGTCAGCCATTCGACCTGTTCGGGCATTTCGCTGGGAAAATATGGGGATGAATTTGATAATACTTCGGCAAACTCCGCCGAAGGCTATGTGAAGACCATAGAACGGGCGACAAAGTTCGGGTGGTCAAAGGAAAGTGTCGGTTCTCACCTGGTTCGGGGAAACACCGTTTCGCACTGCGAACAGGCGGGGATCGTTGGTAGCCTTGGTCCAGTTTTCAGCGTAGTCACTGGCAACACTATCCATGACATTCATATCCGGCGTTTGTTCACCGGTGCAGAAATGGCGGGGATTAAGTTCCACGCTGCGATCGACGTCGAGATCAGCCATAACCACATTTATCATACGAACCGTGGCCTTTGGTTGGACTGGATGGCGCAGGGGACGCACGTGCATGGCAATTTATTTCACCATAACCAGGAGAACGAAGACTTGATGGTGGAGGTCGACCACGGGCCATTCCTTGTTGATAACAACATTTTCCTTTCCGGCACATCTCAGCGCATCGTATCCCAGGGTGGCGCCTACGCTCACAACCTTTTCTGCGGTGGCATCAATTTGACCCAGTTTGATCGGCGTTTGACGCCGTTCTTGAAGGCGCACTCCACTGAGGTTGCGGGGCTCCACGATAATCCGAGTGGCGATATGCGCTTCTACAACAATGTATTTGCGCAATCCGGGGATCTGAGCCCTTACAATCAGGCGCGGCTACCCATGTCAGTCAGAGGCAATGTCTTCCTTGGGAGTGCGAAGCCGTCCACACAAGAGACCACCCCGCTGCTCAAGCCAGACTTCGATCCCGCGATCAATTTGACCAATACTGATGGCGTATTTCATCTGCAAATCAATTTGGACAGCGCGTGGGCCACTGAGCGGCGTCGTAAGTTGGTCACAAGCGACCTCCTTGGCATGGCCATGATCCCACATCTTCCGTTTGTACGTGCCGACAATACATCCATCCGCGTAGACACCGACTACTCAGGCCGTCCGCGAAACCCAGACAATCCGTTCCCCGGACCATTTGAGAATCCGGAGGGTGGTAAGCAGTCCATCTTGATCCGGACTACAAAGACCTGATCTATCTAGGGGTGTAGCGCAGAAGTTCGGCGATGATATGGTCCGCGCAGCGATCATAAGACCGGGAGGGACCGGGAGGGACGGAACGTTATCCCTGTTTCAACGGCCATACTGATTCAGTAACGGTCCCCTCCCCCCTCGGTTCAGTCAATCTGAGGCCCACCGATTTGGGGTCCAGAAGCGGAACATACCGGCGGATGAAACCATCGCGCTCTTGCCTTCGGACACGCGCCAGGCAGGGAGACTGGAGACAAGTTGACCTTTTCTGCGAGCCCGGCGTTGTCGAGGCGCGTGTTCTCTTGTAATTCCGTCAGGATCTTCCAGTCGGATACAACCCAATCGAGCTTGAGGCGATCTAATGGGCGACTGTGTTTGTCGCGACTATCGATTGAGTGCTGTTTAAAGAAGAAACCTGGGTTCAAAATCGGAAGATGCGAATCAAGGAGAAGCATATGAGACTGTGGCGTAATCTTGCAGATAGCTTCTTAACCGGGCTCCAGTCGTGCATTCAACGGGGACTTACATGCGCAACGTTGGTGGCCCTGCTATTCGCGGGCGCCACATCGCAGGTACTGCTTGGTCAATCCTACTATGGAAGCCTTAGGGGTATCGTTAGGGACCAGAACGGCGCCCTGGTGCCAAGCGCAAAAGTAACTCTGACCGATCAATCTACCGGCATCACTCGTGAAACCGCGACCTCGGCTGACGGTGAATATACTTTTAACGACGTAATTCCGTCCACGTATTCGGTTGCCGTGCAAGTTACAGGATTCGAGAAGCTGGTGCACACCAACGTGTATATCCCAGTCCAGCAGCAGGTCAGTCTCGACCTCGCGCTTCATGTCGGCGGAGTGGCGCAGACAGTTGAGGTCGAAGGGGGCGCTTCGGTGATTGAGACGGAAAACGCGTCGACGGGTCAGGACCTCAGCGGAAGAAATTTGGAGACGCTTCCTAATATCGGGCGCAATCCCTTCATTATGGCCAAGCTCGCGCAAAATGTAGTCATGTTTGGCGATCCTGTCATGAACCGCATGGAGGACCAGAGCACGACAGCTCTGACCTCGGTGGGCGGTGGGATGGGAAACCAGGGGAACTATCTTCTCGATGGAGTGTCTATCAGTGATTGGGACAACCGCCCGATCATCATCCCGACGATAGAAGCGGTGGAGGACGTGAAGCTTCAGGTCAACACGTACGATGCCGAGATGGGACGAACCGGTGGAGGCGTATATAACACCATTCTAAAGTCGGGCACAAATGAGCTTCATGGAGCCGCGTACGGCGCCATCCGGCGGAACGCCCTGGATGCGAACCTGTTTTTTAACAATAGGGCCGGCATTCCCCTTGGCGCCATACCGAACGATAACTGGGCAGGCTTCCTGGGCGGACCGGTTTGGATTCCGAAGATTTACGACGGAAGGGGCAAGACGTTCTGGTTTTTTGCCCTCGAGGGTTACAACGATGGCTCAGCAGCCTCACAAAGCTTCTACGTTCCCACAGACTTGGAGAAAAGCGGCGATTTTTCCCGATCGGCGACAGCCAGCGGAGCGCCACTGGTCATCTACGATCCTTCAACCACGGTAGCGAATCCAGATGGTTCTTACACTCGCACCCCATTTCCAAACAATATAATTCCAGCCGGAAGAATCAATCCCGTGGGTAGTAATATTGCAGGTTACTATCCTAAGCCCACAACACAGCCAGCCTTTTATGGAGATAATGACATTACTGCCAGCTCGTCTATCTCCGACCGGGCAAGAGAGTATGTTTTTAAGGTGGATGAGCAGCTCTTCAGTTGGTGGCGCGCCAGCGTGAGCTATCTGCATTGCGTGACGTCAGAGCCAGGGAACAATTTTTTCGGCGGGCCTGCGGCGCCCGACCAGTGGACGTTAGGACGCAAAGAAGATGTTACCGCTGTCAACAACCTGATTACGATTTCGCCGACGACAGTATTGGCTATTCGATATGGCCAGAACCGTTTTCCGAATCATTTCTACACCACGAGCGAGATTTCAGGCTTCGATCCAACCACCCTGGGATTCCCCGCTTCCTATGTTTCGCAGATGCAGGGGCTTGCCTTCCCGAACATCTACGCCTCCACAATCCTGGCGGGAGACTCGCTTTCCAATGCAAACCACTCTCTCGTGAATCTCTATAGCAAGAACTTTTCGACGATGCTCTCGAAGACTCGAGGCCGGCACAATCTCAAAGCGGGTTTTGAGTTCCGGTTCATCGCGGTGAGCGGATCTGGCTATGGTGATATGTCCGGGGCCTTTACCTTCAACGGCGTCTTTACCCAATCAAGCCCCACCAATGCCATCGCGGGCACTGGCGCGGATCTGGCGGATATGTTGCTCGGCTATCCGGAACAAGGGGACACGATTCTCGTGGATAAGCTGACCGATTACACTCATTATTACGCAGTCTTCGGTCAGGACGATTTTCGTGTGAGCCCGCGGCTAACTGTAAATCTTGGCTTGCGCTGGGAGAGGGAGCTCGGCTTCCGGGAAATTCAAAATCGGAACTACGTGAATTTCAATGAGCAAGCTACCAACCCATTGTCGTCGCTCAGCGGAACCGCCACGTACGGGGTGCTTGAATTTGCCGGTGAGGGCGCGAATCCGGTGGGCGTTGGCGATCCCAACCTGAATAAATTGGGACCACGCATTGGCGCCGCATATCAAATCAACGAAAAGACGGTCTTCCGTGGCGGCTACGGCATCATTTGGGCGCCGCAGTCGACTCTCGGTAGCCCTTATGCCCCAGCGGCTTTTTCCGCAACGACACCATATGTTGCCACAAACAACGGCTTTGCAACCTCGGCGAATTCGCTCTCCAACCCCTTCCCCGCGGGTCTTATCAAGCCGGTCGGTACAGCGGCAGGCTCCCTCAGCGGGATCGGCCAGAACGTCTCGGTCTGGTCTCCGACTGCGAAGTCTCCCTATATTCAGCAGTACTCGTTTGACATCCAGCGTCAGCTCCCCAGCGGAATCGCCCTCTCAGTCGGGTATCTGGGATCGCGCGGGACACATCTCGCTTGGGACCAAAACCAAAACGTACTGGACCCGACTTTCTTTTCTCAAGGCACGCAATTGAACAAAGCGGTTGCCAATCCCTTCTATGGTAAGGGCGGCACCGGCGTGATCGGAAGCGCTACCATCCCCGCCTATCAACTGCTTCTTCCTTACACCGCTTTCGGCAACGTGACCTTTTCCGCTACCGACCTGAACCAGTCCCGTTACGATTCGTTGGTGATCAAGGCACAGAAACGCATCAGTCACGGAGTCAGCTTTCTGGCCACGCTGACATGGGCGAAAAGCTTCGACTATGCCAGCGCCGGGAATGTGTTGATGCCCGGCCCCTCGGGAGTTCAAAATCCGTTTGATCTTCGGGCCGAGCGCTCGTTGTCTCAGTTCAACGCCCCGCTGGTCTTCGCTACAGCAGTCACGTATGCACTGCCTTTTGGCAGAGGCCAGCAATTTCTAAACAACAGCAATGTGCTGGTGGACGGTCTTCTGGGGGGATGGCAAATCAACGGAGTTGGGATTTACCGCACAGGGTTTCCCATCCCCATCGTGCAGAACCAGAATTTAAACTCCGCTTTTGGCTACCCTGGCCAGCGGCCCAATTTCACCGGTGTCTCACCGAAAGTGCCGGGCAGCCTCAACTCAAAACTGAAGCAGTTCATCAACCCGGCCGCATTCTCCATGGCCCCTCAGTTTACTTTTGGTAACGTGAGCCGGTTTCTCCCCATGCGCGGCCCCGATGAGGCAAACTGGGATGTATCGGTCTTCAAGACAGTGCCTGTTTACAAGGAGCTTTTGAGGGCCCAGTTCCGGGCGGAGGCGCTCAATGCCTTCAACACCCCGGAGTTCAATGGTCCGAATAACCAGTTCGGTACCTCCACCTTTGGCCAAATTACTTCGCAGGGGAACTCGGCGCGGCAGCTGCAGATTGCCTTGCGCTTTATGTGGTGATTCACGATAGCCGTTGCGGTCTGACATCCGCGGGACTGAAGAGGGACGAACGGAGGAACCACCATATCTCCGATTAGGGGTTACTCCGTCTGTCCCTCTTCAGTCTGCCAACACAAAGTATCCTCGCTCGGTTTACGGTCATAGAGGCGCGCACCCAAATTCCGGCTGATTTTTAAAAGCGGGGATCTCAGGAATATAGCTTCGAGTTGGCCAAATATTGTCAAATAACGCATCCAATTCCCGATCCTGCGGGAATTGCGGCGCAACGGGAAGGCGGCGCCTTTGCATCGAAGCAGTGACCGGCTCACTTCTTGGGCAAACGAGTGAATATGGGCTTCAACACTCCTGAAGATGCTGCAGATCCAATCCAACCACTGGCAGTCAGCGTTGAGCTACTTGCCAACCTCATATACCTGGCTGGACACACTGAGATCCATTCTGCTCGGCAACACCGTTATCTCGCCTGGGCGGCAAAAGTTATAGCGGATATGCGGCGTAATCCGAAGCTGCACGATTGATCCCAGCTTCAATCTATCCACATCGGGATGTAGGAGCATCTCACTTGACGATGACCTGTCCTGAGTACCTGCGCTTGCGGCAAGATTATGAAGCTGTCCTCAGGCGTTGGGGACACGTCATGCTTTCGCAGAAAGGGGCGGCAGATTCGAATGCTTCAGAGTTGAGGCTGAAGGCGTACCAAGACCGCAGCGAAGCCAAACGACAACTCAGTCTGCATAAAGAATCGTGTCCGAGGTGCAAAAGTGACAGTTGGAGGATTTTTGGCAGGTACAAAGATCGGTGAATCTTGCCTTGTTTCACTTTGCTACGACCCCGCTTTCGGCCCGACGGGATGGCCCCGGCTTGGGGTAGGAAGATGTATCTCGTAAGTCATTGTCTTCCAGCGTTGTCGACGATGCTCGGTTACTCGAACGACTGCGGTCGGCGCCGACCCGGACGAAGAAAGGCCCAGCGTTGCAGTATCCAGTGATATACCGTATTGGCCAAGTTATAATGCGCTGCGGCGAACCCTGCTCTCGCTCATGGATCACCCGGATGCCAGCACGGCGTTTCGGTCAGCTCATCAGTGCGTTCTTTGGAACTATCTCAACCCAATGGCCTCTATTAGGACTCATAAGTCCGGCGAGGCTTTCAATTACTTTCAACTTGAACACGCAGAAGGAAAGCGTAAGCATCCGGTTCTGGCCTATAGACGGGCGGCTGGAGAGTTTTGCCTTTTGACGCTGTGACACGGTAGCTTAGTCGACTTCATCGTCGTGCCTGGTCAAAAAGCGCTTTCGATCGGTAGCGAGATATGGAAAATCTTGGCGCATTCTTGACGCTATCGATGGCGTCCTTACCAGCATCTTTCACATCGCCTACCGCGTTGTGGATAGCTCCTTTCACTTGATCGGCCTTGCCTTGTTCAAGAGTCTTGTTACCGCCAACCTGTATGGCAACCTCTTTCGCTTTACCCTTTACGTTATCTGCCGCACCTTTCACGTGTTCTTTATCATCGACAATTAGGATCTTGTGCACGTATCGAGTGATGGAACTTTTGGGTTGCCTGTTTGTAGACGGCCCCCTGGGGGCACTTCAATCCTCTTGGTCGCAAATTTCACAGGCCGGAAGAGACAGGATAACTATTCCCCATTTCTGGCGAAAACAAAACGGCAATCAATCAGCAAAGCCAATTTTTCCACATCGTCCAGACGGAACGCTCACTGCTGTAATTCGGGAAAGTCGGACTCCCAGAATTCGTTCTCCTGCCGCTCGCCCTGCTTCGTAGCCTCCTGTCGTCGCAATTCAGCGCGGATGATTTTTCCGGAGGACGTCTTGGGCAAATCGCAAAATTGTATTCTTCGCACCCGCTTGAAAGGAGCGGTGCAGAGTCTTGTGTGCTCAAAAATTCGCAGAGCCGATGCCTTGTCCGGGAGACATCCCTCGGCGAGGCGGATAAATGCCTTGGGAACGGAAGTGCGCAAGGCGTGGGGAGCAGGTACGACCGCCGCCTCGGCGACAGAAGGATGTTCCAACAACATACTCTCCAGTTCGAAAGGGCTGATGCGATAGTCGGAAGCTTTAAAGACATCGTCAGTGCGACCGATAAAAGTTACTCGTCCCTCAGCGTCTACGGCCGCCAAATCGCCGGTTCGATAAACTGCCGTTTGCGGAAAAGCAACGCTGCCATCACGCTGAAGATAGCCCAGCATTAACCCCGCAGGCGGAGGGTCGAGTGCAATGGCGAGTTCGCCTTCGCAACTATCATGCCCCTTCTCGTCCAGAATACGAATGCGAAATCCTGGCAATGGCTTTCCCATGGATCCTTTCTCCACCCTTTGCCCGGGCGTGTTTCCGATTTGCGCAGTGGTTTCGGTCTGACCATAGCCATCGCGGATGACGAGCCGCCAACCCTTCTTGACCCGCTCGATGATTTCCGGATTTAAGGGTTCCCCTGCGCTGACCACCTCCCTCAATTGCGTGGAGCAGGACGCGAAATCCTCCTGTACGAGCATTCGCCAGACGGTGGGAGGAGCGCAGAGCGACGTGACCGCATGCTCCTCCAGGATTTGAAGAATCGCCTTTGCGCTAAAGCGCGGCAGGTCTGCAGCCAGGACGCAGGCCTCGGCGTTCCACGGGGCAAAGAATGAGCTCCAGGCATGCTTTGCCCAGCCAGGAGAGGAGATGTTGAAATGCAGGTCTCCAGGTTGCACGCCTACCCAGTACATCGTGGACAGGCTGCCAACGGGGTAGCTTAGGTGGGAGTGCATGACGAGCTTTGGCAGCGCGGTTGTACCGGAGGTGAAATAGAGGAAGAGGGGGTCTTGCGCACGTGTCTCTCCTGACGGGACGAACAGCGGCGAAGCAGATCTGTAGTCGTCGAAGGGGCGCCAGCCGGGAACCTCCCCGACGGAGATGCGGGTAAATGTAACTGCGAAAGCTGCGAACTTGTGGACTTGGGCCGGTCGCGTGATCACGTGGGCAACCCTGCCGCGAACCATCCGGTCGGCCAGCTCGTTCTCAGTGATCAAGTGCGACGTAGGGATAATGATTGCTCCCAGCTTGATGGCTGCTAATGTCGCCAACCATAGCTCCGGCTCATTGCCGAGCATGATGAGAATGGTGTCGGAACGGCGAACACCTATCGAACGTAAGTAGTTCGCCAGCCGGTTCGAGCGTTCCGACATTTCGGCAAAGCTTATGGTGTTGGCTTCGCCTTGCCGCAGAATTCGCAGAGCCGGGCGCGGATTGCCGGCGGCGATGTGATCGAAATAGTCGAGTGCCCAGTTAAAACGATCGAGCGCGGGCCAGCGGAACTCTCGATAGGCAGTCTCATAATCATGCCGATGGCAAAGAAGAAAGTTTCGAGCTTGAAGAAACTCCCGATGCGAGTGTTCAGCAGGGTTCTCCATATCGCCTCCAAATTGGGAGGATATACATCAAAACCATGCGTCACAATCGGTGTGGACCGAAGCACGGGAAATGCGGGACGTTAGCTCTGCAATGACAATCGCAGCGGGTCGGTTTACGAAGAACCGATCCGGTAGAGCCAAATGATTTTGCTGGGGCTATGTATGGGCTGAAGTGTCCGCGTGAGAAACGCAGATTTCTGAAGGCAATATCCATTGGAAGACATGAGTACCCGCTTATGAAAGCGGTAGCTCAGGGGCTTCA
>DASRRN010000105.1:0-5084 GCA_035695685.1 Acidobacteriaceae bacterium
GGCTGCGGGTGGGCGCACCTCGGTCCCTGGTACGGCGGGCCGGGCCATGCCGGGAGCAGTCGCGGGTGGCCTAACTTCCGCACCGGACAAGGGCGGCCTGGCCACCACTGGCCCAGCGGGCGGTTTCGCGGCAATGGCGGGAGCGAGCGGTGGCGGGGCTACCACGATCCGCGGCTCCTGCCGAGGCTGGGGAACGATCCGCCGCGGCGCCGGGGGCGGCGGAGGAGGAGTACGTTGTTGGCCCTGACTACCCGCAGTTGGACCACCCAAGTTGGGGCGGGCCTGAACTGGTAAACCCTGACCGGAGATCACCGCTTGATTCGGCGGCGCGCCCGTGGGCGGTGTGGCTGCAGGCGGGCTGGCTGCAGGTGGACGGGGCGCGGCTGCGGAGGGCACACCTGGGGCCTGGCTGGCCACTGGGGAGGCAGAGGCGACGGGGTGAGCCGGCGCGGCCGGCTTGGCCACTGGGGTCTGGGGAAGGGGAGGCCGTTGGGCTATGGCTGCGGCTTCATCTTTTCGCTGTTGAATAGCCTTGAGCACGTCGCCTGGTTTGGAAACTCGCGACCAGTCGATCTTCTGCTTCGGCTCGCTATCCACGACCTTCGCGGCGCTGGCGCCATTCTTGCCGGTGCGTTGGAAGTGCTGGCGCACCCGCTCAGCTTCATCTTCTTCGAGTGAGCTGGAGTGCGTCTTTTTCTCGACCACGCCGACGTGCGTCAGGGCGTCAAGGATCGCCCGGCTCTTCACTTCCAGCTCGCGTGCTAAATCGTTAATCCGAACTTTGCTCATCCGTCCCTTTGTGTCGTACCCTCAAGCCATTCAGACGCTCATCGCAACCTCACGGGCCCTGGGAGTGACAGGTAATATTATTATCCTCTGAAAACGTGGAATTGCGTCATTCAACCACGCGATAGGGTTCATTTATGGCCGTCCGTGCAACTACGCGGCTCTGAGAATGATCCAGAGGTGTGGGAAAACCACGCGAAGGCCATTTTCCCCGTCTTAAACCAGCCCGAGGGCTTACACGCCACCTTCGTCTACCTTCGAGTCCTGCCGGCTCTCCTGGCTGGCTTCTTCCACATTTCCTTCATCCACTGTCTCCGACCGGGCTATCTCATAGTTGGGCACGTGACTGGCGAGCGTCTTGCTCGTGTCTTCCTGCCCGGGAGCTTCTGATACGCCACCAATGTCATCCAGATCCGGGCCCGACTCGGTTAGCGCTTCCAGGCGCACCCGGGCTACGTCATCGCTAATGCGGCCCGATCCATCCGCGGTGTCTGGAGCTTCGCGCTCCCCTTCCTGATCGAGGGTAAGGGCGTCGAGCTCCTCGCCAGTCTGGGCGTCTTCAATGGCCCTGGCTTTTTCGACCAACTCTTCGTCTGACTTAGCCAATGCCCCCTCCGCGACCGGACGCTCTTCGCCGGGCTCGTATTCGCCGAAATAATGGCGGACGGCCAGGCTGATCTTCTCCAGCGTCTTTTCTCCGATGCCTGGAATCTCTTCGAGTTGCTCGGGCGTCATGTCGGCCAGAGCTTCGACCGTGGTGATGCCAGCGACCACCAACTTCTGGATGATCTGCTCGCCCAACTCCGTCACCTGTTCTATCGGTGTCGAGGGGCCGCCGCTCATGGCCTGCATTTGCTGCTCGACTTCCTGGCGCTTTTCTTCCTCGCTCTTAATGTCGATTTTCCAACCCAACAACTTGGCCGCCAAGCGCACGTTCTGGCCCTTTTTGCCGATGGCGAGCGAAAGCTGGGAGTCGTCGACGATGACTTCAATCTGCTTCTCGCCCAGATCTGTGATGCTGACGCGGCTCACCTTGGCGGGCTGCAGGGCCTTTTCGGCGAAGGTGGTGATCTCCTCGCTGAACTCGATAATGTCGATCTTCTCACCGCGCAATTCGCGAATGATGGACTGCACCCGCATGCCCTTCATGCCCACGCAGGCGCCCACCGGGTCCACGTCTTTGTCACGAGACAGCACAGCGATTTTGGTGCGCTCCCCGGCTTCGCGGGCAATGGCGCGAATGACCACGGTGTTGTCGTAAATCTCCGGCACTTCACTCTGAAACAGGCTTTGCACCAGCTCGGGGACAGCCCGGGAAACGATGACCTGGGGCCCCTTGGCGGCGCGATCCACTCGCTGGAGGACCACGCGGACACGCTCCCCAATGGCGAACTGTTCCAGTCTGGACTGCTCGCGCTTCGGCATCCTGGCTTCGGCTTTGCCCAGGTCGAAGATGACGTCCTGCAACTCGAGCCGCTTCACGGTAGCGTTCAGAACCTCGCCGAGACGATGGGCGTACTCCTTATATACGGTGTCCCGCTCGGCTTCGCGCACCTTTTGGAAAATGACCTGCTTGGCCATCTGGGCAGCGATGCGGCCGAGCACGTCAGTCGGCTTGTAATAGCGGATTTCGCCGCCGGTCTCCACTTCCGGAGCCAGCGCGCGGGCATCATCGAGCGTGATCTGGTTCACGGGATCTTCGAGCTGCTCGGGAGCCTCGACGACGGTTTTGTAAACGTAGGCCCGGATCTCGCCCGATTCCCGGTCCAGCTCGGCCCGCATGTTCTCCTGGGTCTTGTAGTACTTGCGCGTGGCCAGTGCAATGGCGTCTTCCACTGCAGAAACGACGATCTGTGGATCGATTCCCTTGTCCCGGCTCAACGCTTCGATACTTTGATAAAGAACACTCGCCATGATTTTTCTTCTACCTGTTCGCTCTAAATTTCGGGTGCCAGATTAGCTTTTTCGATATTGGCAAAGGCAATCTCGACCGTCTGCCCCGGAGCCGGCCCCTTTTTGCTCGGTTTTTGTTTTCTTGCCGTCAGGTCGAGCACGATTCCTTCCGGCCTCACCTCTGTGAGCCTACCCAGCCAATGGCGGTTGCCCGCCACCGGTGTGAAAGTCTGCACCTTAACTCGACTTGCCTGGAAGCGCTCGTAATCGGCCCGTGTTGCCAACTTGCGATCCAACCCCGGCGAGGAGACTTCCAGGGTATAAGCGTCTACGGGGACAAGCCCCTCGACGTCGATGACGGCGCCAAAATCCCGGCTGAATCGTTCGCAATCCTCGTGCGTGACCCAGGCCAGCTGGTCGAGCGCGATACCTTCCGCTTCCAGGTGCTCCAGCAGATTTTGTTCCGCGGCCTCCTGCGCCTTGCGGGCGCGCTGCCCGGCGTTCTGCTCGATAAACACCCGCAAAACCCGGTGCTTGCTGCCACCGAGGTACTCGATCTCGACCACTTCCAGCCCGTGCGATGCCGCCACCCGATCCGCCGTCTGGCGGAGTTGCTCAAAACTCAGTGCCATAGTTGCCGCTTCAAGAGGAAGATGCCGCCACGGGGCCGGGCTCTCCCGGATTTCCTCTCAAACTTGTTAGCGTTGACCAACTTCATGCGGCTTTCTTTACGGAAACCCGCATACATTGCCGTTGGTGATTGCCGCGCGGCAGGAAATCCGGGCCGCACCAAAAGAAAAGTGGGCTTTCGCCCACTCATTTCTCCGTGTTTCTCCGCAGTGCACTTAAGGCGAAGCCAAAGGACAAATTCGTCTGCAGTTCAAGAATACGCCGGTTTCCGGTGAATTTCAACGGTTCGGCGCTGCCCTCCTGTAGGTTATAGGATTAACAGAAGCGCTATATATGATTCAGACACCCGTACCGGAAGCCCTTACCTTTGACGACGTTCTGCTCGTTCCCGCATACAGCGACGTTGTTCCTGCCCAAGTAAGTACCCAGACCCTGCTGACGCGGAACATTTCACTGAATACGCCGCTGCTTTCCGCCGCTATGGACACGGTAACCGAGTCGCGCCTGGCGATCGCCATGGCGCAACAGGGCGGCCTGGGCGTGATTCACCGCAATCTTTCGATGGAGCAACAAGCCAGCGAGGTGGATAAGGTAAAGCGGTCGGAGAGCGGCATGATTGTCGATCCGGTGACGATCGAGCCGGAGCAACTTATATCGGATGCGCTGGAGGTGATGCGGCGGTACAAGATCTCCGGGGTTCCGGTGACCCAGGGCAAAAAGCTGGTCGGCATCCTCACCAACCGTGACCTGCGGTTTGAAACGCGCACGGACATTCCGATTGGCGATGTGATGACGAAGGAAAACCTGATCACCGTTCCGGTGGGGACCACGCTTGAAGAGGCGGAGAAGATCCTGCACAAACACCGGGTGGAGAAACTGCTGGTGGTGAATGGCAATTACGAGCTCAAGGGCCTGATCACGGTGAAAGACATCCAGAAGAAGCTGAAATATCCCAATGCAGCAAAGGACGATCAGGGGCGGCTGCGTGTGGGGGCGGCGATTGGCGCGACGGGCGACTTTCTGGAGCGGGCTGTGGAGTTGGTGCGTTCCCGAGTGGACGTGCTCTCCATTGATTCGGCGCACGGGCACTCCTCAAGGGTTCTGGAGGCGGTGCGGGTGGTCAAGAAGCGTTTTCCGGATGTAGCACTCATGGCGGGCAATGTGGCTACGTATGCCGGGGCCAAGGCATTGATTGAAGCCGGCGTGGATACCGTAAAGGTGGGCATAGGGCCGGGATCGATTTGCACTACGCGCATGGTCACGGGCGCGGGAATGCCGCAGATTACCGCGATCAGCGAGTGCTACCGGGCAGCACGGGAGCATAAGATTCCGGTGATTGCCGATGGCGGGATCAAGTACTCCGGCGATGTGACGAAGGCGATTGCCGCTGGGGCGAACGTGGTGATGATCGGCTCGTTGTTCGCCGGAGTCGACGAAAGCCCGGGGGAAACGATCCTTTATCAGGGACGCAGCTTCAAGACGTACCGGGGCATGGGTTCCCTCTCGGCAATGTCGCAGGGGTCCGGGGAGCGGTATTTCCAGGGCAAAGGCGATGTTGAGGACAAACCCTCGACCGAGGGGGTAGTGGCGCGTGAACGCAACGGGGAAAACCGGCTGGCCAAGTTCGTGCCGGAAGGGATCGAGGGGCGGGTTCCCCACCGCGGTCCGCTCGAAGCCATGGTCTACCAGTTGGTAGGTGGATTGCGGTCCGGGATGGGGTACGTAGGGTGTAACTCGATCCAGGAGTTGCAGGAGAAATCCTGTTTCATTCGGAT
>DASRRN010000106.1:0-4516 GCA_035695685.1 Acidobacteriaceae bacterium
CTGCGGAAAAACCGAATTCTTTGAAGGGGACGGCCTTCAGGCCGTCCGTAAGTGATTGAAAATCTGTTCGGCTTTAGCCGCTGAGGGGACGGGTTTCGCTCCCTGTTCGACCTTTTTCCGCAGCCTGTTTAGCCCCTGAGGACCGCGCACCGCTGTCTCTCTTGGTTCCTATGCCCACCCACTTCTCAAGCGAGCCTGGAGCAAGGGGATAATCAAGCCTGTGCCTGTCACCAACCATCCCGAGGGCTCACCGAAGAGCGGCAACAGCATGACCCGCCAATACCTGACCTACTTGCGGGTCGAAAAGGGTCTGCGGCCTCTGACCTGCGAGGCCTACCAACGGGACCTCTCGCTGTTTGCCGAATACCTCGAGGGCACCCATGCGCTGCCGCTGACCGCTGGGCAGGCGCAGGTGGCCGGCTTTCTTGAGCATCTACAGAAGCATGGAGTGCAGTCGCGCTCGGTCGCGCGCAAGCTTTCCTGCCTGCGCGGCTTCTACAAATGGCTACTGTTGGATAAGCGTATCGGGTACGACCCAACCGTGAACCTCGAATCCCCGTCGTCCTGGAAAATCCTGCCCAAGGCGCTGGCCCAATCGGAGGTGGAGCACATGATGGACCAGGCCGGGACCGCCGCCAATCATCCCCAGGCGGATGCCGTGGCTCTGCGCGACCGCGCCATCGTGGAGATGCTTTACGCAGGCGGGGTACGGGTTTCCGAGCTCACCGGGCTCAGGGTCGAAGATCTCTCTCTGGCGGAAGGACGTATGCTGGTACGTGGCAAGGGGGACAAAGAGCGCATTGTGCCCTTGGGCCGAATTGCGGTCGAGGCGCTGGACGCCTATTTGACCCGAGGCCGGCCCGGGTTGGCGACTCGCCACCGAGAGAGCTGGCTCTTTCTCACCGTCCGCGGCGCCGCCCTAACCCGGCAATGGGTCTGGCGGCTGGTGAAGCGATTGGATAGCCGGGCCAGCCCCCACGTAATGCGCCACAGTTGCGCCACCCACATGGTAGAGAATGGAGCCGATCTCAGAACCGTGCAAACCCTGCTCGGGCACGCCGACATCTCAACCACACAGGTGTATACCCATCTCGCCCTGGGCAGGCTGAAAGCAGTGCATCGGGCGCATCATCCACGAGCCACGAGAAGGGGTGGAAAGTGAAGCCGCAACCCACGCAGTTGGCGGCGGAGTTCCTGGCCATGTTGACGCATGAGCGGGCCGCGTCCCCGCACACCCTGCGCGCTTATCACCGGGAAATCAATAATTTTGCCGCCTATTTGATCGACCAGAGTGGCCCTGGCATCGAAATGCGCAACGTGGATCATCTGCAGATTCGAGGTTACCTGGGCGAGCTGTACGACCGGGGATTGGCGAAGGCGTCGGTGGCCAGGTCCCTTGCAGCAGTCCGGTCATGGTTCCAGTGGATGGCCAGGGCAGGGCACGTCACCAGTAATCCGGCGGCGCTGGTAGCCACTCCTAAATTGCCTAAGCATTTGCCCCGGGTACCGTCGATCGAGCAAATGAATCACCTGGTGGAAACGGCTTCTTCGGAGGAGGTTGCGGCATGGCCGGAACGCGATCGTGTGATCTTCGAGTTGCTGTATGGTTGCGGCATCCGCAACGCCGAACTGGTCGGGCTGGACGTGACCGACGTGCACTGGGCGAGGGAGGTGATCCTGGTCCGGGGCAAGGGGCGGAAACAGCGGTATGTCCCTTTGGGGGATGCAGCCGCAGACGCAATTCGAGCCTATCTTCCGTCGCGGGCCAGCAAGCTCGCCGGGAAGGCAACGGAGGCTTTGTTACTGAACCTGCGGATGAGGGGAACCGGGCGCTTGACGACCCGGAGCGTAGGTCGGATCGTTAAGCAGATCTCGCTGGCCAAAGGACTGTCGGCGGAGATCCACCCGCATACGCTGCGCCACGCCTTCGGTACCCACATGCTGGAAGAGGGTGCCGATCTTCGGGCCATCCAGGAGTTGTTAGGGCACGAGCGCCTATCAACCACCCAGCGCTACACCCAGCTAACAGTCGGGCAAGTCACCCAGGTCTACGACCGAACCCACCCCCGCGCTAAGTGACCTGCCCTCGAATGAAACAGGCGTGTTTCTGCACCCGACCAGATGTTTTTTCAGTCCCCTCCAAAAAGGCGTCATCCTGAGAGGTTGTGATTTTTTTGATTTTTCTATTTTTGGCACACCCAACCGGAATGTTTTTCAAAACTCCCACAAGACCGTCATCCTGAGCGAAGCGCCTCGCGGATCTATCGCATATCAGAGGGTCTTATGGCGCGGAGTCGAAGGACCCCGGCGATGCTTGTTGGCAGATGCTCTTCGGAGCTTTCCGGCCACAAACTACAAGGGAAATTAAAAAGTCACAGCCTCCGAGCGGAGCCGAGGGATCTGCAGTTTCACTCCAGTAGCAAACCAATGCTCGGGGGAACTTCCGACATTTAACAGAATTGTCATCCCGACCGGAGTGTAACGTAGTGGAGGGACCTGCTGTTACCTCAATCTCGGTGAAGGTTCTGCCCGACTACAGCGCAAAACGCTAAAGCGAGGCGATGGCGGTTGCCTCATCCCGATGCAAAGCAGCGTACTTGGTAATCCCGACCATGGTGAAGACCTTCTGAAAATGCGGTGTTAGCCCGAACGCAGCGATGGTCTGATCAGCCTTGCTGGCTTCCATCAACATCTGAATCACGAGAGCAATTCCACTCGAATTGATGTATTCCACTTTAGAAAAATCGATGAGAACCGGACGGCTTTTCACCACGCCCTCGTAAGTCCCCAACACCGTGTCTCGCGAAGTGCTGGAAATATCGCCCGTGAAGCGAAGAACAGTGACCGGTCGCCCATTCGCGGCGAGTACTTCATCAACTTTTGCTTTCGTCTCGGTCTGCACTTTACTCACTCTCCTTGGCCAGCCTGATGACCAATCGTACGTAGCTTCCTTTGCCCGGGCTTCCTTTGACCCACTCCGCCTCATCCACCAGCGACTGGATCAAAAACATGCCCATGCCGCGGGGATCCTCTTCACCATGCATCTTGCGGTCGATGTCCGGTTTGGAGGGAGTCTTGGTGATACCGGAGCCGGTATCCATCACTTTAACCTCCAGTGCTTCATCGCTGGCGGAAAGGATCACACCGACGCACAGGCTGCCATCCAGGCGATTTCCGTGTTCGATGGCATTGATACATGCCTCGGCCAGAGCGGTCTTCAGGTCTTCAATGCGATCGTCGGGGAAGCCCATGAGCTTGGCTACGCTGGCAGCCGTGCCCATGGCGACTTTTTCGAAGCCCAGCCGCGATGGGAGTTTTACCTCCACCGCCGTGCCCCTGGTTTCAACCATGTTTGCTCTTCCCCTTGCTACCGCAGGCGCCAGGCAACCGTGAAACTGCGTTACGCCTGCATGCGTACCAATGCGAGTGCCGTCATGTCGTCTTGCTGCGGCTCTCCCTTGGAAAATTCAGCCAATTGTTGCCACAGGACCTTGAGGATAGCAGTACAATCCTCCGACTTGCACTCCCGAAATGTTGTCAGCAAACGTTCTGGACCGAACTCGTCATCGCCCTGAAACACTTCTGTGAGCCCATCGGTATAGAAGAGCAGCCGTGATCCAGGCCGGAAGACAAGGGTTTCCGAGCTGTATTCCATCATCGGAACCAGGCCAATGGGCGTGCCGCTGGCCTGAATCTCGTGGACCGTCTTGTCCGCGGAAAGCAGAAACCCGGGGTTGTGGCCGGCGTTGACCACCTCGACGATGTGCGTCTCCGGGTCCAGCTTGAGAAAGATCGCGGTCACGTACCGGCGGCGAGCCTCCTCCCCTTCACCGTAGTGCTGTTGATTCATACGCGCGGCCAGTTCCGCCAGCGGCAGCCCGGCAAGCGCCATGGCGCGAAAGGCCGAGCGGAATGAAGTGGCGACAATGGCAGAGGCCAAGCCCTTACCGGCGACGTCGGCCACCACCATGATCTCGCTACCGTCGGAGAGGCTGACAAGATCTACGTAGTCGCCGCCGACCTCGTAACAGGTGCTCGATCGCAAGGCGACGGAATAACCAGAAATCTCCGTCATCTGCTGCGGCAGAAGGCTACGCTGAATCGCGCGGGCGGCATCCAGATCCTGTTGCACCCGCGCCCATTCAACCGCACGCTCATGGTAGCGTGCATTCTCGACCGCTACTCCCGCCTGCAGCACCAGCCCTTCCAGAAAGTCCTGCTCATAGAGCGACAGCGTCTTGCCCGGCCCGGGGTTTACCACCAGCTCAGTCAGCTGAACTCCATCCTTGCTCAGCAGGGCAAAGCGTGCGCAGCCATCCCAGGGCTCCGGAGGCATCTCACCTACGGTGAGTGAAGGCTCGGTGGCGTGAGCCCCAGCCATTTCCAACTCCCGCACCACCACCCGCAGAACGGATTGCAACACTTCTTCGGGCCGAACCGCTGCGTGCACCTGCCGGGAAATCTCCAGCAATGCCTGCAGGCGGGCCACCTGCTGTTGCAGGTCGATGATGTCGCT
>DASRRN010000107.1:0-11502 GCA_035695685.1 Acidobacteriaceae bacterium
TATCTCATCACCGGAACGGTGCTCGGAAATCCGAACGCGCCCACATCCTGGAGTGCCGGCGGTTGTTCCGGCTCGGCGCAGGGCTCGAAAACCATGCGGACCTACCGCGCGGATGTCCACCCCTACCTTCCGCTGGATACAGGCCCGTCATCTTTGACCTTTGGAGCGACGATTGCTAACGGAAAGATTCCGGTCCGTCTGGCAGACAGTGGAAGCAACGGCAACTCAACTCCCATCGCCCTGGGAGCCACTCTGGTGGTCATTTACCGCGTACTTTCGCCTGCGGTTCCGCTGAACTCCATCGTTCTATACGATGGCGTGTACGCTCCCAGCAATGCAGGACAGAATGTCAGCCAAAGCATAATGGGCTTTTATGAGCCGGCGACAAGCCCTGTGGCGAAATTCACGCACATCGTCGCCAATGGGCAGGCTAATAAGAGCCAGCAGGTTTATTTAAACAATACGTCGCAACCTCTTCCGTCTCTCTACGGATCATTACCGCCGTTCCCGGGCATATACGGTTCCTGGGACAATCCGACCTGGGTTCTGAGTAATTACGGATATGTAAAGACCACCGATACCTCTGAGACCACGTCGGTGGTACCGTCTGCAACCGGTAAGGGATGTGTCTCCTGGGGAGCCATGGTCCTGAGCACCACGGTTCAGGATACCGATAAAGATGGCCTCCTGGATGTCTGGGAAAACAGTCAGGGGTACACCGACGCGGTGAGCGGGCAATGGGTATCGCTGCCGGGAGCCAACCCAAATAAAAAAGACCTCTTTGTTGAACTCGACTATTTCAGTAATCTGGATGGCTCGGCTGGGGCGTCTCTGCATTCTCATCTGCCCAAGGAGGCAGCGCTGAACGCCGTCGGCGCTGCTTTTGCGAACCAGGGCATCAATGTGCATTTCGATCTTGGTTCGGGCATTTATCCCGGGGATCCGTACGTGATCTCCTACCCCGTCCAAATTCCAAACCCCCTCCCCCCGGGGACATCCCCCCCGCAGCAGGGAGCTGGAGGGAACTCGATCTCAGAAGGTTTGGCTCTGTGCACGGATGGATCAACGCTCTGCGCCTATCCTGGCCAGCCGGCGATTGGTTGGAAGGGGAGCTTCGAATCGGTTAAGAATTCCACCACCCAGGGCAATTTCCAGCCTGGCCGGGCAAAAAGCTATCACTATGTCCTTTTTGGGCACTCTTTGGGCTCGCCATTATCGTACTGGGGCGCCGTGGGTTTCGCCCTGCAAGATCCGACGATTCCCCAATTGGTTTCGATCGTCAATTCGGGGAACACCGCAACCATCACCCTCCAGTCTCCGCAGGGCGTCATAAACCCCGGTGATTGTCCAAACCCTGCTATCTCCGGATGCAGTAGTGCGAACAGTACTCGGATAAGTATCACGGGCGCGCTGAGTCAGACTGCTCTGAACGGCAGTTATCCTTTCAGCAACGTCCTCTCGAAAACGGCCAACAATCTCACCACGACTAGCTTCACGGTCAGCACAAACGGCGTAGCAAACGGCACGTATAGCATCGGCAACGAGCCACAACTGGGCCTGACTTATTTGGGACCAACGAGTGCATCCGGGCAATCGGAATTTGGCGGCGGCGGGGATTCAGCAATCATGCTGGGCCTGTGGGGGGCGGACGATCCACCCAACTGCCAACCCGACCCCTCCGATACGGCAGCCGGCCAGGTCTATTGCAACAATGACGTTGGCACCACACAGGTGCAGACGGGAACTCTGTTGCATGAACTGGGTCACACGTTATCGCTGACGCACGGCGGCACTTACTTTGAGAATGCGAATTACCCAAGTCTCCCGACATTTGAGCTGAACTGCAAGTCCAACTATCTGAGCGTGATGAATTATCTATTCCAGGTGCGTGGGTTTGCCGAAGGAGGGCTGGATTTTTCATCGCAGACGCTTACGCCTTTGAACGAAGCGTATCCAGTTCTCAGCGAATCCACTGGAATTGGAACGGATATCTATACGCATCAGGATGCCGCCCATCTCACGCGGTGGTATTCAACTCCGAATGCACTCGATAAGATGTTGGGTCACGCCGCAAGCAGCCACTGCGATGGTTCACCGCTTGGCCCGAATGACGTACCGGGTGTGCGGGTCGACGGTACGGTCGCCCCGGGTGGCACATTCTCGGCCCCGCTTGACTGGAACAACGACTTGATCGTGCCCGATGCGGTCAATCCGCCCGGAATTGACCTGAACTACAACGGCAGCACAAGCGATGCTGCGTTCTCTGGTTTTGATGATTGGCAGGCGATCAACTTGCAGCAAATTGGCGCGCGTGAGAATGCATTCGGGTACTCCGGCGGCGGCGTCAAGTTCGCAGGTGGCGGCGTCAAGTTTGCCGGAGGCGGAGTTGACAACGATGGAGGCGGCGTCAAATTCGCGGGAGGCGGGGTCAAATTTGCAGGCGGTGGCGTCAAGTTTGCAGGCGGAGGTATTGATCAAAACGAAGACACGGCCACCTCTACGGCCGACCCGCCGAATGGACTAACCTGCCAGGTCGCAATCAATAAGGTTCCCGGTTGTGTGGGATCGTCAGGGATCTTGCAGGAAAATGGGAAGAGCGTCCCCCTCACCTGGACGGCGCCGGGCTTTGGTCAGGTCCGCAATTACACGATCTGGCGCGCGACAGGCTCCTTCGCAACAACCGAACAAATACTCCCAAACCTGGGAGCGTTCTCGGTTCTCAAGACGCAGAGCGGCACACCGCCCGTGCCGTCCTATACGGACACGAACCTGAAAAACAACACAACTTACACCTACTTCGTGACCGATGGGAACAAACAGGCAGCTCAAAGCGGGGCTTCGAACCCGCTGGTGGTCGCCGTCAAATTCTAGGCGAGTTTACAAAGCACAGGCGAATCTGCCACGGCCTGCTGCTTCCGCCCCAGGCATTTGCGGGAACCGCGACCGGAGCCGCTTGAGAGGGTGGGTGAGAACCCATTTCTAACCCAGTCCTGCCTAGCACGAACGTCCTGGGCTAGAAGTCCTGGGCTGGAAAAAAGCGTACCTCCGGGGCTGAACAGGCCGCGGAAAAAGGTCGAACAGGAAGCGAAAGCCGTTCCCTCAGCGGCTGAAGCCGGACAGATTTGCAATCACTTACGGACGGCATGAAGGCCGTCCCTTTCATGGAATTCGCTTTTTCCGCAGCCTCTAAAAGTCCAATTCTCTTTCCATCCTGAGCGGCCCGACTAAAGTCGGGCCCTGATACAAAGCATCAGCGTGGTGGCTCCCGGAAAACTCCCGTATTCCCGGCGGGACTGAGTTCGTAATTGATTCAATGGTTGAGACGGCGACGGATGTCAGCCAGGAGGGGATCCTCGGTGCTTTGGCCGCGGATGCTGAGATAAGTGCGATAAAAGCTGGCGAAGTCAGGACTCTTCAGCCCCTCGCGGTCTCGACCTTGATAGTAATAAACGACCGGGAGATAGCTGTACGTGGGGACATCGTCCATAAAGAGTTCCAGCACTTCTCCGCGTCGCTTGATACAACGGTCGAATTCGGAATCCGCTTCCGTAAAAGCTCCCGCCTCCAGATAGGCGCGACCTAGATCAAAGCGGCCGAGCCATGTGTCACTCATGTTCTTGGCTTCGATAAACAGCTGAATGGCCAGGTTTAGGTGGTGCTCCTTCAACTCGGCTTCGCCGAGGATCAATCTGCCATAACTCCGGGGCGATGTCTGAATCTCTGAACCGAGAGCTGCGGCCAGTGTTCGCGCCTTGGCCAGCTCTCCGGCTTCGACGAAAGTTCGGGCTGCCAGGAATCGAATCTTTACCGTTTGACTGTCAGCAAGCGCACGCTGGGCCGCAGCCACGGCGGCTTCTTTGTCGCCTCGCAACAGGTTCGCATAACTGAGCATTACCAGCTTATCGGCTGCTGCGCCGCGGCTGTCCGCGGCCTGGTCTTGTGCTGCCCCCTTCTCCAGGATCTGGCCCCCTTCCCGGAAGTCCCCGCGGTAAAGCGCTAGATCCCCGAATCCAGATGCAGCAAGGGATGAACCCCAGGCGCTGATCTTCTCCAGCTTTTGATAGGCCTCGGAGGCCTGGGGTAACCGGCCCTGTCCTAATTGAGAATAGGCAAGGACCAGAAAGGCCTCTTCGTACTTAGGATTGAGCTCAAGGACTTCGTTGGCCCCGCGCTCGCAACTCTTGAAGTCTGACGCATAGCACGCGTAAAGGGCGAAATTCATGCGCGCCAGGAGGTCGTTGGGCGTAATCTCCAACCCGCGGCGCGCCTCCTCCATGGCCTTCGGCATATCGAGCAGGCGGGCATAACAAGCCGCCAGATTGCTATGCCCGATGTTATCTACGGGATACTGCTTGACGAGCTCGCCGTATTCCTCAATGCACCCTTGCCAATTCTGAGTCCAGATATAGTACATACCCCGAACGCGATAGCGCTCTCGCTCGGTCATTCGATCCACATGCTCCATCGCCAGCTTTGCATAGTTTTCAGCGGCCTGGAGCTGGCCAAGATTTCCGGAAGCAGCAGCCATTCCGGCATAGGCACGGGCAAAGTTCGGATCCAGTTGCGAAGCTTTCGTGAATGATTGCAACGCATCGGCCGATTTCCCCTGGAATTGCTGCTCCATGCCAAGGCTGTATTGATGCACTGCCTCGACACTATCGGTAGAGAAAGTTCCCTGCAGGGCAGTCAGTTGCACCGACTTCGGCGTGGTGTCGCCGAGCGCCTGGCGAATCGGCACTGCGAGTTTGGGTACTTCGAGCAGGAGCGCATCCTTGTCCGGCGTGTTGACCGTGGTGCTGGCAAGTGTCTTTCCGGTCAAAACATCGGTCGCTTTCACCGACAAGCTATAGCCACTGCCGCGTTTGCTCAGAGAGCCGGTGACAATCGCAGCGATGCCTTGTTTGACGGCTACCAACCTGGAAGTCTGCTCATCCAGCACCTGGCTCGGATGAGGAAGTCCGGCGGCCACCTGGCGCGCCGTGCCACGGCTGAAGGCGTTGATGAAGCTGGCTCCTTCCAGCGCGACGTTGAACATGGGTTCCAGGGTATTGTCGAACAGACTATCCCCGGTGTTGTTCTGAAAGTCACCAACCAGGACCGAGACGGGGGCGTGGCTCAATAGCTTGCCGGCTTGTGGCCTGATGCGCAAGTACACGGCAATTCCAGCTGCCGTGAGTAGCATCAGAACCACTGTGATTGCCACCCGTGGCCAGGGCAGTTCCCGGAGGCGGTTGATTCGCATGCGAGCCCGGGAAGCAGAGATCCTGGAGCTTCCGCTCTTACCTTGCCATGCGCGAAGATCCGCGAGCAGTTCTTCCGCGTTCTGGTAGCGGAGCTCTGGATCCGTCTCCAGGCACTTGGCAACAATATTGCTCAGAATGCCCGGAATCTGCTTGTCGGTATGCGATAAAGGGACGGCGCGCTGCTGTGCGCGCATGATCAGACTGGCAATCACGCTTTCCGAGTAGAAAGGTGTGACCCCGGCCACTAATTGATAAAGGATCAGGCCGAACGTGAAGACATCGGAACTGGCGGTGAGTTCTTTGCCCTGCGCCTGCTCCGGAGACATATATTCGACGGTGCCCAGCATGGCGCCGGTGCGCGTCATTCCATCGCCGGCGAGCGAGCGGGCAAGTCCGAAGTCCATTACTACGACCCGGCCGGACTTGTCGCGCATAATGTTGCCGGGCTTTAAATCGCGATGGATAATTCCTTCCCGGTGGACGGCAGCAAGCCCGCCGGCTACCTGTTCCATGATGGCGACGGCTTCCGCGACCTCAAGCTTGCCTCGCTGTCGCAGGATGGCATGAAGGCTCTCGCCCTCAATGTATTCCATCGTGATGAATTTGATTTTCTCCGCTTCGCCAAGATCGAAGATGCGGATGACGTTCCGGTCGCCGACCTGGCGCGCAAGGATCAGCTCCTGTTTGAAGCGCTGCAGGATCTCACGATCGCTGGCCAGCTCGGGCCGAATGACTTTGAGTGCGACGTCCCGCTCCAGCTCCAGGTCGTGCGCTTTATAAACGGCCCCCATACCTCCCTCGCCAAGAATTTCGAGAATCTCATAGCGATTCGCGAGAATGGTTCCCGGCTCAAGCAGCACACCAGACGGCGTGCTGCCTGTCGGCGTACCCGGGGGCACCCGTTGCGCGGTCGACGTTAGCGCGGGCGATCCGCTATCCAGCAGGGTAGGAGCATCTGACCATCCGGCGGGTTCCTTTTCCGAGACAGGCGGGGGCGTCTTTGTACCGGTCGCAATTCCTGCCTCACGGCGAGGAGGGACACTGTGACCTAGAACGGTCGGAGCTTCGTGGTCGCTTTTCCGGTCTTTTGGGTCGCTCATGACCTGATTCGGCGCGCACGGTGGCCCGAAATGTGAAAAATTGCCCGGTGCGAGCCGTCCCCTCCCCGACTGCTCCCCAAGCCAGCGCGCGAAATAGATAGCTTGGAATTTGCTTAAACTATATGCCCCCTATTATCCGTTGGTAAAGTACAGTCGGCCCAGGAGGAGGAACGCCTTGGATCGGCGTCCGGCTCCAAGCCAATTCTGTCATTCAACGCATTGCGAGACGCTGCTCGCAACCGAGGTATCGTTCGGTAGTCTGTACGGACACATCAACTAAAACTTCGCGCTGGAGGGTTCTTCTTCGACCTGCATAAGGGATTCTTCCGTCAGCTGGTCGATGTTTCGGAGTCCGGGGAACAGAACGCTCCAAACTCCGGTGATGGCGAGCGCCCCTAGCCCGCCTGCGACCACGGCGCGTACTGCTCCCCACCACTGCGCGGTGACTCCACTCTCGAATTCGCCCAGCTCATTGGAAGCGCCGACAAAGAGGGAATTCACTGCGCTGACCCGGCCCCGCATGGAGGCAGGCGTCGCCAATTGCAGCATCGACGAGCGAATCACCACACTGACCATATCGGATGCCCCCACCACCATCAGTGCGGCCAAAGACAGCAGCAAGTTCCGGGAGAGGCCAAAGATCACGGTAGCGACCCCATAGACGGCGACCCCCAGGAACATGAGCACGCCAGGGCGGCGCAACACCGGCCGGAAGGTCAGCCAGACAGAAACTGCCAGCGCGCCGAGGGCTGGGGCGGAGCGAAGGGCGCCCAGTCCCTGCGGCCCGGTGCGGAGTAAATCATGAGCAAAGATGGGCAGCAGCGCGGTGGCGCCGCCCAACAGGACCACGAAGAGATCCAGCGATATCGATCCTAATAGCAGCCTCGAGTTCCAGACATAGCGAAACCCCGCCAGGATCACATCCGCGGAAATCGCCCTATGCTCCATGCGTCCCGGGCGCACATGCAGGGAACCGATCAGTAAGACAAACGTGATCCCGGTGACCAGGGTAAAGAGAAACACAATAGGAGCCCCATACAGCCGGCCCCTCAACGGCAGGGTATACAGCAGACCACCCACCGCCGGCCCAGCGATGTTGGCAATCTGGAAGACCGTGGCTCCCCAGGTGATTGCGTTCACGAAGTGCTTGGTGGAAACCAGGTGGGGCAACAATGCTGAACTTGCCGGGCCGCTAAACGCGCGCCCGGAGCCGATCAGGAACAGCACCGCGAATATCGGCTCAACTCTATGCAGGCCGCGCAGGGCGAAGATCAGTAGGGTAAGGGTGCAAAGAATCTGGAGGACGTAGCAAACCAGGATTACGAGGCGGCGATCATAGCGGTCAGCGACATGCCCGGCAGGCAACAGGAATAGAAGCCCGGGCAAGAAGAGCACCAGCCCGGTGTACCCGAGATCGATTGCCCGATGGGTGATCTCATACACCTGCCAGGCCACAGCCACCGCCTGGGCTTCTGCACCCATGATGACCATTACCCGGGCCAACTGATAGCGGCGAAAGTCGCGATAGCCAAATGCGGCTGTACCTGTCGTCGGTGGGGCCATAGGCCTGTTCTTTTAATATTCGATCAAGAAGAGTTGATCACCCCTGCAAAGGATATCGCACCCGAGAAGTGGGATGAGAAATGCGATACGATGCAGGCATGTCATCCGGGTCGGTCGCTCAGGCAAATGTGGAGGTGGCCGATTCTCAGCCCATCCTCCCCCCTAACGAAAACGAGAAAAAGCTCAGCCCCGAGGCTGCCCTGGACGAGTTGATCGCGGGTAACCGCCGATTTACCAGTGGCCGGACGTCCTCCCACCGGCGTGACCTCGCCATGCTGCAACAGATGATGGAGAAGCAGGAACCATTTGCTGCTGTTCTTTCCTGCGCCGACTCGCGCGTGCCTGTAGAGGTGCTTTTCGACCAGACCATCGGGCAACTCTTCGTCACCCGCGTCGCCGGGAACATGGTCAGCGCGGAGATCATGGCCAGCCTGGAGTATGCGGTCGCAGTTCTGGGAACACGTACCATCCTGGTCATGGGCCATAGCAAGTGTGGCGCGGTCACGGCGGCAATCCAGGCTGCAAACCCGGCTCAGGCGGCTCCGCCGGGACAGATCAGCGCACTTTTCCCGTATATCGAACCTGCAGTGAAGCTAGCGGGCCCTGACCTGGAGCCAACCGTACGCGCCAACGCTTTGCTCCAGGCTGCCCGTCTGCGGGAATCCCCGCTGCTGGCGTCCATGATCGAAGAGGGCAAGCTGATCGTAGCGGCCGGGTACTTCGATCTCCGCAGCGGAGCGGTGACGCTGCTCGACCAGCCACGAAGTTAGCTGAAGGTACGGGACGTAGGTACGGGCCTTCAGAAAGTGTCTGAGAACTCTGCTCTAGTCCTGCTCTAGTCCGGCTCTAGTCCCGAAGAGCCTGCCCTGAGCTTGTCGAACGGGGACGTCTGAACTTAGCCCAGGACGACAGTCTGGGTAGATATAAGAAGTCCGACCAGTCCCGTGAGGGACGACTGAACGAAGGGGCCGGGATCTCAGCCGTCCCTGGCGGAACTAGTCCAGCTTTTTCGGTTTAACCCAGGACTCACGTCCTGGGCCTGGAGTTTCTACATATTTCGGAGCTGCGAATTGACCGGTGGAAGAGATTTTGCCGTATTTGGATCAAAGAACTGCTTAAGCCGAAGTTCCAGGATAGTTCAGACATTATTCTGCTGATTTGCTGGGGGATAGAAGAGAATTCAGTTTCCCGCTACTGGCAACAAAGCGAGCAGTTGATAGGCCCTGGCCTGCAGCGGAGTGGGGTCGGGCACTTGCTGAAAGGTGGGGCTGGAATCTTCCGATTGCAAGGCGTAGGTGACGCGGGCGCGGCTGGCTAAGTCGGCCAACAGGGTGGCGAAACTGTGTACGGATAATCCGTCGGCGGTTTGATGGGTAAGCTTTTTGGCTTGCGCGGATTCGGAACAGCGGGCGGGCAGAACCGGATCACGTTGCCCGCGCAGCTGTGGGAGTTGGTCGTCCTCAAACAGCAGTGGAGCCCATACCCGGCGCAGGTGCCACTCCACGTAGTAGGCCAACAGGCAGAGGAAAATATGTGCCGGCACGCGCTGCTCGGTGCGGTGATGAATGGGGCGAATCAATAGATCCAGCCCCTTCAAGCTGCGGAAGGCGCGCTCCACTTGGGCCAGACTCTTGTAACCGCGCACGGTATCGGCGGCCGACAGGTGCTCGACCGCTTCGCTGGTGCGAATCACATAAATGCCATCTAACTGGGCTTCCTGCTGAATGGACTCTTCCCGGCGCTGCCAGCGGAAGGCTCCAGGGGCGATGGTGCAGAGCAAGTGCTTGCCCATCTTGTAATGGCCCAGGACCTTGCCCACCTTCAAGGCGATCTCGGCCTCCAGCATAGGCTTGTGCTTGCGCCGCTGCACTTGCTGGCGGATCTTCTCCAGCGCCTTCTCCGTCGCGGCTAACAGTTCCTGGCGCTTGCGCCCGCGCTCTTCTGCCAGCAGTGGGTTGTGACAAACTATCAACCGCTCCCCGGGATACTGCGGGGAGCGGATCTCGGCCAAGTTCTGCTCATCCAACAGTGACAGTTGCAGATCACCGCGGGTGAGCAAGCCGCGGATGGCCACGCTGGTCAGCGCCGTGATCCAACCCAGCCCCCCATGACTCTTCATCTTCTCGATCTGTGGCTGGGTGAGCATGCCCCGGTCCCCCACCAACACCACTCGCGTCAACTGAAAGCGGGTGCGCAGCTTCTCCACCTGGTCGGGCACCGTGGCCGGATCGGCGGTGTTGCCGGGGTACACCTGGACTGCGATGGGGCATCCCTTCCCGTCGGTCATGACTCCGTAGACGATGATGGGCAAGCCCGGTTTGCCATCGCGGCTGTGACCATAGCGTGCCAGCGGACAGCTGCGGCCTTCGTAATAACTGCTGCTGACGTCGTACAGCACCAGGCAGTTTTCCGCAAGATGGCGTTGCGCCAGTTTCTTCTCGATACGCGCTTGCCGCTCCAACAGCCAGTCCATGGCCTGATACAGGTCTTCTTCCGTGGCCTGGCCGACCCCCAACTCCTCAGCCAGGGTAGTGCTGTGCCAGTGGCGGGTGGTGGCCAATTTGGAACAAGGGTCGAGCAGCCGTTGGGCGATCATGGCCAAGACCAGATCGCGCTGGGGGCAACGCTTGGCCGCAAGCAGGGTATCTACACCGAGCTTGTGCATGGCCGTGAGGATGGCTTGGACGTGGCCGTGGGGAAGTGTTTTCAAGGTGCGCAACCGTTGCTCGGGCGAGAGCAGCGGCTGGTCCTGTAGCAGGCGGCGAAAGGTATCAATCTTCTGCTGGGGCCAATGGGAGAGGTTGGCCAGAGTGCGTTTGTGGGTTTTCTTGCCTTCGCGCCAGCCCTCGCGCAACAGGATGGCGGGCGGGGAGTTGCGGTTGGGCACGGTCTCGATGTACATGGGAGCTATTATGCACAACTATCGCAGCAAGTCAAGCATAATAATGTCATTTACATGGGAACATATCGCCCCTGCGTAAATCCTCCTAACTCCTACAAACTACCTGCCTTGTCGGTCACTTTAGGCTGGATTCCGGAGGGAACTTCGGTCTAGACGAAGAGGCCGGATTGAGCCGAAGCTGCCTTGCTGAGTGAGACGATTGAGCGGAGAGTCATCCAGCAGGGTAAAAAGCGTCAGCGCCGAAGCGAATGAACACCGAGTGAAGAATGTCCTGATTGTCTCGATCGCGCACACTTTCCAGTTGATTTCGGCTACTGATGACGCAGCGAAATCAAAGGGAAGAAGCAGGCCCTCGAACGCGTTCTCCGAGAAGAAATGTCTATCCGCACATATGGCTGTGTGCTGGAAGAGTCGAAACGAGAGAAGTTGTCCATCGCGAAGGCGCTGGCGGACGAATATCGCCCGTCGGTCCCGTGGCGCAACATCACCATGAACGAGCAGGAACGTCGGACGGCAGGCATCGCGGAAGCGCTTAGAAACCGTCCCTGCCATCCTGATTGGGGCGACTTGCCACGGTCGATTGAATTCAGGATTCCGGCGGGCCTGATCCGCGAAGATTTCTTCGTTGGACAGATCCCGACACAACTTCCCCCTAAAGGAGATCTGCTCGTCCTGCTCGGGGACATGCACGTCG
>DASRRN010000108.1:0-3465 GCA_035695685.1 Acidobacteriaceae bacterium
GGCCGCTGCCTGTTCCTGTAGATACAGACTGGGCACATAAGCCGGGACAACACTCGATATCGCCTGCAATAATCTGCTTAGGTCCCGCTCGTGCACGGCCGCGCCGATCTCTTCCACAGCCTCAGCCAGCAACGCCGGAGATACATGGGAACCATGGAGCACTTCCCGCAGACCATGAACACTCTGAGTCGCGACTTCTTCGTCATCCGCTGTCATCTGCTCGAAGAGCTTTTCTCCCGGCCGCAAGCCGATATATCGCCATTCAACTTCACGCTGGTCCGTTCCTGAACGATCCAGCAGGAACCGGGCCAGGTCGATGATGCGGTAAGCGGGACCTGTCTGCGAAACGAAGATTGCTGAAGATTGCCCGGAGAAAAGCGCGAAGAGCACACGCTGTACCGCTTCGGCAATGGAGACGAAATGCCGAGTACACGCGGCATCTGTGATCGTGATCGGGCCGCCCTGAGCAATCTGGCGTTGCAAAAGCGGGACAATACTGCCAGTCGATCCCCAAACGTTGCCGAGGCGGACGGCTTTCATTCTCACCGCACTACGATTCGCACGGACGATGAGTTCCGCAATTCGCTTCGTGGCGCCCATGATACTGGCGGGGTGGACAGCCTTGTCCGTAGAAACCAGGACCAGATCATCCGCTCTGAATGCAACTGCAGCATATACAACCTGCTGCGTGCCCAGTACGTTGGTCTTTGCAGCGGCAAACGGGTTCTTCTCCATCAGCGGAACATGCTTGCAGGCCGCAGCATGCAAAACAATATGCGGACGATAGCGCTGAAAAACTCCCTTGAGCAGCATCGCATCGCAGACGTCGCCTACAATCTCTTCGTGCCCGACAGCACAATTGCGGTCAATGCCCAGTCCGAGTTCGTGCAGCCCGGATTCGGCAATATCCAGTAGCAAAAGGTGGTCTACCGGATAATGCGACAGGGTTCGCGCAAGTGCGGATCCGATAAATCCCGCTGCCCCTGTGATAAGGACGCGCTTCCCCGTCACAGAGGATGGAAGAATCGATTCGTCGAACGTTTCCTCATCCCTACCGATGAAGCTTGAGACGCTGTCAAATTCCCACATGGTTAGCTGTGAGTGATTTTAAGCGCTTTCGCCTTTCGCCGAGTCGGCGGAGAATGCCCGACGCAGGTTCGTCATTTTCGCTCGAAGCGAAGACTCCGCGCCTCTCGGCGGGACATCACGGTTCGGAAGGAATCGACAAACTAAATGAGCACTGGAGCGATGCTGCTGAGAACCGTTTTTGATACGGTCCTCAGCTGAGTTCTCTACCAATGATAGAAGGTCAATTTGTGGATATACATGGTAACGGATCCGCTGCCCTTGTTTGCTCCGTCGACCTGGACATTCACAAGAAGGGTGCCTCGGGCCCAGCCCATGCTCCGCGCGCTGTTATGCGTGGAGTTCGTAAAGACACGGTGTGTTCCATCGAAATTCACCCAGTCGTGAGTCACAACTCCGCCACTGCGATGGTAGCCGATCTGGATGTGATGCCAAGTATTTGCGGCCCAGTGCAACGGATTGCAGGGAATACCGGAAGACCGCCAATGGGGTAAAGGCGTCTCTGTATACTCCCAGGTCTGCGAATACTTCGAACATTGCGTTCCGTAGATCACTGTCTCGCCATTTGACAACACCTGGTTCAGATCGAGCTCAAGATTGGCCACTTGAGAGGGGTTGACAATAAATACGTAGGTGTCGAGAACGAAGTGTGTCGCGGTTTCATTCTTGCCGAAGGAGACGTGCCAGCGTTCGCCGCCATGGTCAGAGTAAGTCATGTAAAACTTTCTGGCGTCGCCATAGGAAGGCACACTGGCCGGATACGCCATGGAACCTCTCGATGAACCAGCCGTACCTGCGTCATGCTCACCCGACCAGCCGCCAATGCCATCCAGGTTCGCAGACGGAATGGCATAGGACGGAAGCGAATAGGAAGCACTGCCTGTGCTTGAAGACGTAGTACCTCCGGATGTGCTGCCGCTTGCAGTGCTTCCTCCAGCGACCTTGAAGGTGGTGCTGACGACGGGGCATGCGCCGTTCGTTGTCCATGCCTTGTAATGGATGGTGTGGGTACCGGCCGAGATCGCCGCTTTGGTGTCAATGTCGAAGGCGGTGACGCCCCTGGTGAAAGCGCTACTGTTGTCGATGGAAAAGCCGAACGCCGTAGGCGTAAGCCCATCACAGCCGACATTGTGCGCTCGCACCCATACGGGAGAAGAGACACTCGTACCGTTTACAGGGGCGCCGACGGTGATGTTGGACGCGAAAGCTGGTTGAGACAACAGGAGTCCGGAGAGCGTTGCTAGCAACAGCAGTCCAATGGGCTGTCCTGATACATGATCCCGTGAGACGAAATTTGTTTTAGAGAACAACATAACTCTATAACTCTCCTGGTAGCTTCCTATGTTTCTGCGCGGGACAAGCCACATGACTCCTCGGCTTTCCTGTCAATCAATGGGGGCCCGGAGTGAATAGCGAGACCCATGTCACACTGCGATCCGCGCACGATGTCCAGGGCGGCTCTCGTCAACCGCAAGCCCGACTAGGCGCAGACATTCGAGGCCCACACATACCATGGTGTTGCACATGGTTTTGCCGCCATACCTGAGCGGAAGTCCAATTGGCAAGGCAGCGTTACTGGCTAATTGGTCTTATTCACTTATTCAAAGGCAGAGGCAAACGCCAGTCAGCCAACACGGCAGGTTCTAGCAAAGACAGAGGGAGCGGAAATGAGCGTAGGTGCTGGCCCCTATCTTCGCTCTGCCCCAACTTACTTTGTCAGGGCGAAACACGAAGGTGATTTCTTAAGCCGGATGATACACACTTCGCCAATACAGAAAAGGGGTCTTGTTGATTATCTTCAAAAAAAATGAGGGACTCAGGCATCCTCTCCGAACGTGCGCAGATTTTTCCCCGTCAGCGTAACAAGACGCCGATACAAGCAGCCCAAATTACGCACTTTAAAGATTCACTACTGACTGCGTGCCAAGACAAAACCACGGCGGCGTGCATGCAGAATCCACCGTGTAAAGATTTTGCCGCCTTCCGGGTGGCTCGGCGGCTATGCGCCGGTGTCGAGCGTTCGCGCTGCATTGATGAGCGCAATATGCGACAAAGCCTACGGGAATTTTTTGGTCTAAGGCTCGGATTCTTCTGGCAAGCCTACATCGTTGCGAAATCGAAGAAGCTTCTTATACGGTCTCCGATCTTCAGACCTACGGCCAGTCATCGAGATAGACAAATCCATCGTCCACTAGCTTCTTCTCTATGGCGATACTGCGAAACCCGCTCATCCACGGTGCACAGGAACAAGCGGATCTTCTAAAAGAACGTGCGGATAACATCGATCACCCGATACTGCGCATCCAGCACCGGCAGCGCGCGCCATTTGTCGAAAGTTAGACACGGATGAGATATATCGAATGCCACCATATCGCCGAC
>DASRRN010000109.1:0-2971 GCA_035695685.1 Acidobacteriaceae bacterium
TACCTGGTGTTGGGAAACATGCTACAGATCGCCAATCTGCCCGAGTTGGCCGCAGACGCCGCCCGTAAGGCGATCACTCTAGATCATGGACTTCCGCTGGCCCACTTCCTTGTAGGAGAAGTGGATCTATTCAAGAGCGACTTGACTGGAGCCTTGGCCGAATTTGAGCAGGAGCGCGCTCTCAATCCGGGGTTCGCGCCGGTTTATGGCCGGCTGGGCGACACCTACCTGCGATCCGGAAAATTTCAAGAGGCGCAGGCTTCTCTGATGAAAGCTCTCTCGCTCGACACCTCCCGCACCGGGCCTTTCATTCTTATGGGCAAGGTGCTGCTGCGTCGCGATGATCCACAAGCTGCCGTGATGTACCTGCAGCACGCGGAGAAGATGGACCCATCGAATACGATGACACACACGCTGCTAAGTCAGGCATACCGCAAGTTGGGGAGGGAGGATGAGGCGAAACGTGAAATCGATCTCGCATCGAAGATCCACGCCAGCACGGAGCTGAAGCTGCAGCCGGTCCAATAGTCTCGGGTAGGCTATTCGCTAGTGGACGTGGATGGTGACAAGCCGGACTTCAAGAGGTACGCCGCCAATGATGGTGGTCTCAAGCAGAGCCTCGAAGGGTCGTACTTTGCCATCCGGCCCTCTTGCCGTTTTCAGCAGTTCCGCCGCACCGTCCGGCCGGCTGGCGAATTCCACTGCGGCTTGTGTTCCCAGAGTAGTAAGTCCGCTGAGCCACATGATCTTCTTTCCGGATTGCATCCCGGGAAGGAAAGAAATGATTGCGTAGTCGCGGTTTAATGGATGTTCAGGCCGTACATAGTTGGCGAGTTCACCTGGCCGGGGATGATTGTTGTGGTAGCCAGACGCCTCCGGCGAACTGAAGAGTGTGAACTCAGCATTCGAGGGCAAGGCCTGTACCGCGAGATTTTCTGCAGGCGAACCGATGAAGATGAGATTGCGTTGCTTTGCCTCATCCCAGGTGACGAGATGACTGCGCTTCAGGATGAACGTGGCGTGGGCCGAGTCGAAAAGCCGTGTCAGCTCATAGACACCGGCGGCTTCGCCGATGCCGGTGTAGTGGTCGATCAGGTGGCCGTCGGCCGGTGGGTTTTGCGCTTCTTGCAGCGTGGCATAGCGCATCCCGTTCTTTGAATCGCCTACGAAGACTCCATTGCTGTAAATGAGCAAAGGAGGATCGCCCGTAAGAAACGGCCGCCAGAGAGCCGCCACGCTCCTATTCACCCTGGTGCCGGACAGCAGCACAACTGCAAGAGCGAACAAAACACCCGCAACGAATCCAATGCCAATCCAGAGGAGCCATTTGCGCGATTTGTTTGCCTCATAAGATGTCGTGTGGGCCGGGGCATCCTGTGCGACATCCAGATCCACAGGCTCGATCTTCGGCTTCGGAACGATTACCGGAACAGGCGGGATGACTGCCGAAGCGCGTGATCTGAATACGAGAAGGTAATGGCCTTTCGGGACATCAATTCGAAGTTCCTCATCGGCCCCGTCGGTTTCAAAATAGGCAGTCAGTTTCTGGCGCAGGAGCCGGGCATGGCTGCGCACGATGCTGTCTTCACTCGAGTTATAACCTGCTGGCCTGCCGAAGACCTTTATCCCGATCTGCTGCTCGGTCGCGTCCTCGGGCGTGTCCCGGATGGCGCACTCGGCCACATAGAGCAGGAGATCGCGGAGACGGGGGGAACTCTTGAAGTTACGGCTAGACGCTACCCGCAATACCAGGGACCAACGGGGATCCTGGACAAGTACGGAATGCATTTCACCCTCTCGTTGCGTGTCAAACATGACCCGACGTTGAGTGTTGCATAGTGCTGAAAGATGGGTCAATCAGCGACATTTCACCCGTGCTACCACCGTGAAAGGCTTGCTGCCGCATGCCCTGCCGTTCACGATACTTGGTGCCATGCCGTTTTAGCTGCGGCATCACGAAGCAAGAGGTCTCGATAACCCATCGTCGGCGCTGCAGCCGTGATGGCAAGCAGAGATCCGCAAAGAGGACGAACGGGCACCCCTCATCCTCGATTGGACTATTTAGGGAGGCATTATGAAACGATTTACCAGCCAGAGAGTCCGGCCTCTAATTCACCTGAGCGCCACACGCCTTCTGTGCACTGGCGCCCTCGCCTTGCTCGTCGCCTGCGGCTCCGCCAACGCGCAGGCCGTCTACGGATCGATCTTCGGGACGGTGACGGACAACGCCGGAGCCGTGGTGCCGAATGCCACCGTGAAAATCACAGACGTCGCCAAGGGAACCTCCACCACCCTTCAGACGAACGGGAGCGGAGAGTACACCGTGCAGCACCTGATTCCCGACGTTTATCAAGTGGAAGTCACGGCGTCCGGCTTTGCTCCCGGTACCGTCAACAACGTGGTCGTTTATGCTGACACGGCGCCCAAAGCCGATATCAAACTGACCGTGGGGGGCGCCAGCTCGACCGTGACCGTCACCACCGCCGCGCCCCTGCTGACCACCGACCGCGCCGAAGTGAGCACCATCCTCAATGAGCGGGCCGTCGAGAATCTACCCAACCTGAACCGAAATTTCACCGCCTTCGAATTGCTGACGCCCGGCACCACCTACATCGGCTGGGGTCCGGGGGAGGGAAGCGGCAATCCGCAGCGCAGCCAGTCAATCGAAGTGAACGGCCAATTGCCCTTCGCCACCGGATACGAGCTGGATGGTACGGACAATCAGGAACCGATCAACGGAGTCGCCGTCATCAATCCGAACCTCGACGCCGTTTCCGAGATGAAGGTGACGTCGCAGAATTACGACGCCGAGTTCGGTAAGGCTGTCGCTGGTCTGGTGACCGCACAGACGAAATCCGGCAGCAACTCCTTCCACGGTTCCGCATTCGAATATCGCCGCTCGGATGCCCAGCAGGCTCGCGATCCCTTTGCCAATGCCACACGCAACTCGCTGACGGGGCAGTATCTCTCT
>DASRRN010000110.1:0-15204 GCA_035695685.1 Acidobacteriaceae bacterium
ATTGCACTGCCTGAGACCACCATCTGCACCCGGCGGTTCTGTGCCCGTCCGGCGGCTGTCGCGTTGTCTGCGATCGGGTTGCTCATCCCATAACCGGTAGCCGTGATGTTGCCGGTGCTAACACCCTGAGACACAAGATAGTCGCGCACCGCATCGCCCCGCTGCTGCGAAAGCGTCTGGTTGTACTGTTCGCTGCCTACATTGTCGGTGTAGCCCTCTACCTGCACTTTCAGATTCGGATAGGCGAGAAGAATTCCAGAAACCTTTGCCAGCTTTTCCCGGGCTTCCGGCTTGAGCGTGAATTTATTGAAGTCAAACAAAACATCCGACATGTTCACGATCAGACCGCGTGCCGTTTCCTGGGTTTGCAGAACCTGGCTCAATTGCGCGCGTAGCCGCTCACGCATCTGTTCGGTTTGGTCGGTCGCCTGCTGGGCGCTGTGTTCCGCCGCTGCTTGCGCTGCCCGGGCATTTGCCGCGGCTGCTTCCGACTGGGCGGCGGCGGCGTCAGCCTGGGCCCTCTTCAGCGCTTGTTGTTGGGCATCGATCTGGGATTGCTGAGCGGCGGCCTGCGCTTGCTGCATGGCCAATTGCTGCTGCTGTTCTTTTTCCTGCTGCATTCTGCGCAACGTGCTCACGCGCGCATCTTCCGCGTCCTGCACCGCTCCACGAGCATAGGTGATCATGACCTTGCGCTGGCTTTTCTTCCCATCCAGTGCTTGCGCATTTTCCAATTCCTGTTTCGCCTTCGCGAAAATGTCTGGTGCGTATTTCGCCGCGCCCGTGGCCTCAGCGATCTGCACCGCGTTGATGGCCTCGTAAAGCTGAAGAGGAGATTTGTCGCTGGGCTTGACCGGATTCAGCACTGCGTTTCGACCGGCCGTCTGCACATACGCTCCCCGCGGCAGCAGGTTGAAGTGCACATTCACGGTATCGATGATTCCCGTGGTCTTGTCTTTGGCAACCGTATTTTGCATCACCACCAGATCGCTCGGTGTGGTCACGGCGAAGTAAGGCTCGGCAGTGACGATCAGCGCAAATTGCTGCAGATTGGTAGTGACATTCATTTCGGCCTTGGAGCCGCCGGGCATCACCTCACCCAGGTTTACCGGCCGGCCCTGCGGCGTGATAGCCCACAGCACGTAGGTCAGGTATTCCACTCCGAAGCTATTTGCCGGCACGAAACCCTGGAACTTGGCGTTGATGAACGTCTGACCCTTGCTGGTGACGGTCGCCTCCCCTTTCCCCTGGGGTAGGAGACTGGTCCCGGCAAAACCGATCTTGGTGCTCCCGCTGCGGTGCCAATAGTTGATAGCCGGGATGTCCCGGCCCACCACCTGAATGCGGTACAGAGGAACATTGTTATGGCCGCTCTCGGCCGGCAGGATTGGCTGCTGTTCTTGTGGGCGTGCGGTGGGACTCGGCTCCTGCCCTTGAACAGCAATCGAGGCAGCGCATAGCGTGGTAACGAGGAACAGTCTTCCAGCAATCATCTTTTCGAACTCCAGTCGCCAGGTTAAGGCGCGTTCGACGATGGACTCGAGGCGGAGCAATGCCGCTTCCGTAGTCGCATCGCGCAACTGATCAGATGCATGCCGGGACGGCTGCGTTGACCAATTCGCAACCGCCTCGGATCCAGACGCCGATTTCCTTTGGGTAATTGAAAGAAGATTAGGTCTGCAGGGCAACCAACTGGTGGGCTATGGCAAACAGCGCCAGTTCCAGACGCGTGGAAACTCCAGTTTTGTCGAAAATGTTCGACAGGTGCCGCTTCACAGTTTCTTCGCTGATGCTGAACTGCTTGGCGATATCACGATTGCTGCAACCTTCAACGATGCAGCCAACCACTTCCAGCTCACGGGGCGTCAGGCCATAGGTTTTGCGTTCGGGAACCGCAGCCTGCTGCATCAGTTCATGCAGCGCGCCAACCAGGTTCACCACACGTTTGCCGCCGATCCAATAATCGCCAGAGGATACGGCCCGGATGGCCGTGGTGAGATGGTCGGCGAGGGCGTCCTTAAGCACAATGCCGCGGGCGCCGATCTGCAGCGCTTCGATGATTTGTTGGGTGGTGATGGTGCTGGTAAGGAGCAGGATCTTTACTGTTGGCGAACCACTCATGATGGCTCGCATTGCCTCCAGACCGGGCAGACGGGGCATCTGCAGATCAAGCAGGAGGATGTCTGGAAGCAGTTCCAACGTTCCGGTGATGGCCTCATCGCCATCCGATGCCTCGCCGATGACGTCGAGTCCAGGATCGCTCTGAAGCATGTTTTTTACGCCGATGCGCACTACCGGGTGGTCGTCGGCGATGACGATACGAATCTGATGCAGGCGGTCGTTAGTGCTCTTAGGTGTCGCGGAGATTGTCGTAGTGGTCATTTGGGGGGCCCTAGGTTTTCGTTAGATTTCCTGCCAAAAGCATACGCTCCAACTCGCTGCATGCACTCAGTAAATCATCCAAAACACCAGGGGTGGCCGCTTCTTTGCTACCCCCCATTTCCAGGGCGGCGGCTATCCTGGCCAGGCGCACGGCCCCGACCATCGAGGCCGCCCCTTTGATCCGGTGAGCCAGCGGCCGTACCTCCACCTCGTCCCCTTGATGGACCTGGTCTTGGAGCGCCCTTATGCAGGTACGGGAATCTTCAATGCAGGCTGCGAAGAGGTCGTGCAACGCCTCCTTCGGCATCATCGCCAGCAGCTTTTTGATTACGGCCATGTCGAGGGCTTCCCCAGCAGGGGAAACCAGCTCTTTCCTCCCCGGATGGGGAACCCGGACGCCGGGCATGCGGTCCCGTTTTTTGGGGTTGAGCGCCCGGCGAAGATCGTCCACCGCGAGCGGTTTGAGCAGGAATCCGTCGAAGGCAAGTAGCTGCTGTCGTTGGGCTTCCGACGCACTCATGGCCAACAGGAGCGGCCCTGGGCTGCCCAGGGCACGGACTTTTTCCGCCAATTGACCACCCGAGACTCCGGGCATTTGAAGGTCTACGAGCAGCACATCCGGGCGCCCCGTTTTATCGGATACGAGTAAGTCGAGGGCAGCCCCGGCGTCGTTGGCGCGGAGCACCTGGTGGCCCTCGTGCGCCAGCAGGACGGCCATTAGTTCGAGGCTCACAGCGTCATCATCAACCAGAAGAACCGTGCGCCGGGTCCCGACTCCAGTCGACCGGGTCATTAAGGGGGATGCCTCCTGAACGGGGTACCTTTTGCAGCTTAAGACATTCTGCGGCAAAGCGCACTCTAAAGTGTTAGCCAACCACACGTAGGTAACGGCTGGCAGGGAAATGCTCTAGAGTTGTTGCCATGGCTTCCGACGACGAAGTCCGCCAACAACTGGTGGAATTGTCAGGCCGCATTGCATCTCTCGAAGCAGAAATGCAGGCCTTGCGCGCGCCGCACCCTGCTCCTCCGGCGGCGGAAGCCGGCGCCCCCGCGCATCTTCCCCAGGTTCAGGAAGTGAAGCCGAGGGAGGTTCCTTCGCTCGAAAGCCGTATCGGGGCGCAGTTGCTAAACCGCATTGGTATCCTCGCCGTGCTCATTGGCGTGGCCTGGTTCTTGAAACTGGCCTTTGACCGCAACTGGATCGGGCCCCCGGTCCGGATCTGGGTCGGTCTGGCCTGTGCCGCGGGTGTGGTGGCCTGGTCGGAGCGCTTTCGCCGCCAGGGATACCCGGCTTTTTCTTACAGCCTCAAGGCGTTAGGTACGAGCATCGCCTATCTCTCGCTTTGGGCTGCGTCCAGCATTTTTCATCTGGCTTTCCCAGGGCTCATTTTTCTTGCCATGACGGCAGTGACCGTCGCGAATGCGATTCTTGCCCGTCGCCAGGATTCCGAACTGCTGGGTCTTTACGCTTTGGCCGGCGGCCTGGCTACGCCGGTGTTGCTATCCATAGGGCATAGCAACGAGATCTTTCTCTTCTCTTATTTGGCTTTGTTGAATGTGGGGGCGCTGTTTCTGCTGGCGAGCCACCGATGGCAGGTGGTGGCCTGGGCTGCGTTGCTGGGAACGGCGCTCTATTACGTCGGCTGGAGCTTTTTTGAGGACGATCCCTCTCACTTGCCAGTGATGGTTTTCTTTCTGGCGTTGTTCTTCGCCGGTTTTGCGGCGGCGCCGTGGTTGATTCTTCGCCGAGCGCTGCCGTCGATGCCGGACTCGCCCTTCCCCATCGCGTTCCCGATTGCCAATGCGGTAGCAACCTGGATTGCCCTGATGGTCCTTTTCGGCGCCCGCAGCCAGCATGGCGCGCGTCCGTGGGTCACGGCTGCCCTCGCAGGGGCCTGTCTGCTGCTGGCCGCAACCCGGCGCCGTCCGGCAGTCCTTTATTGCACTTATCTCGGTCTAGGTATTTTTTTTATTACTGTGGCCGTGCCGCTCGAATTCAACGGCGTTGTTGTGACCCTATGCTGGCTGGGCGAATCGCTGGCGCTTGTTGCTCTGGCAAAAACCAGCGCGAACGCAGCCCTGAGGGTCTTCGCGATGGCGGTGTTGACCGTGGCTGCAGTTTCTCTCCTGGTGGACTGGGTCGCCGGAACGCCGCAGCCGCTGGCAGTTGCAGCCAATATGCACTTCGCGACCAACCTGATTGGGGCGATGGTATTTGCAAGTATTACCAGCCTCAGCCTCGGCCGTGGACCAGGGCGGGGCTTTGCCAGTTGGACCTATCTGGCGGCGTTTTCGACCATTGCGTTCAACCTCACCCTTCTGGTTGCTGTCAGCCTCGAAATTCATCATTACTGGTTTTGCGGGGCGGGTTTCTTTCGCGACTTCTGCGGCGGCTATGGTCAACTGGAGCGGCGTACCATCGCCGCGGGATGGGACTATAGTGCCTGGTGGATGTTATACGGCGCAGCTCTGATGGCAGTGGGTTTTCTCAGGCGCAGCGCTTTTGTGCGCTGGCAGGCTCTGGTTGTCCTCGCTTTCAGTATCGTGAAAATCTTCTTAAATGGTGTGAGCCAACAGAGCCAAGGCTATCGGGTGCTTAGCTTTCTCGCGCTGGGAGTGCTGCTGCTCGCGATCAGCTTTGCCTACCAAAGGAACTGGCTCCGGCTGCGCGGCTAAACAGCTCCAGGCTAAACAACTCCAAAGGAAATAGGACGGGTGCCCCACGTTCGCCAAAGCGTACGTGGGCCGAAAAAGATGGGGCGTAGCCCCTACTATCGCTTTTTGTTGGATCGTGATCGTGACCAGTCCAAGAGGGACCTCTGAGATTTGCTCGAGATTCAGGAAGAGCGTTTGTTGGGCTGCGCCCATCGTTTTCGGCCCACGTACGCTTTGGCGAACGTGGGGCACCCGTCGATTTCCTTGGATTTCCTTGGAATTTGTTAGGTCTTCGGACCCGCCCTTTGCTAGCGCAGGGCGGGCTCAACCTGGTTGAGCCAATCGGGTGGCTTGAGGATCTCGCGCGGCTTCGACCCATCGGCAGGGCCTACGATGCCGTCCCGCTCCATCATGTCGATCAGGTGTGCTGCCCGGCCATAGCCGATGCGCAACCGCCGCTGCAGCAGGGAAGTGGACGCCTTACCGAATTCCAGCACCAACCGTACCGCATCCTCGAATAGCTCGTCGTTGCCGTCGCCATCCTCGGGCTCCGCATCGAGGTCCCGTCCCTTTTCGTCCCGCGGAGATTCAAGGAAGCCCTGCACGTACTCCGCTTCACCCTGGTTCTTCCAGAAAGCCACCACGTCCGAGATTTCTTTCTCGGTGACGAACGGAGCATGCAGACGTTGCAGCCGCGAAGTTCCCGGGGGAAGGAAAAGCATATCGCCGCGACCCAGCAGCGCCTCGGCTCCGTTCGAGTCCAGGATGGTTCGTGAATCCACTTTGGTCGCCAGACGGAATGAGATCCGGGTGGGTACGTTGGCCTTAATCAGGCCGGTGATCACGTCCACCGACGGCCGCTGTGTGGCCAGCACCAGGTGGATGCCAACCGCCCGAGCCATCTGTGCCAGTCGCGTGATTGCCTCTTCAACGTTCGCCTTATCCAACATCATCAAATCGGCGAGCTCATCGATGATGATGATCATGTGCGCCAGCGGCTGCTCCGCCTCCGCGTCCTCAAAGAGGCTCGGGGTTTGGTTGTCGAAGAGTTTGTTGTATTGATCGATATTCCTGACACTGCGCGAGGCCAACAGCTTCAACCGCCGTTCCATCTCGCGCACCGCGTTGCGCAAGGCATTCGCCGCCAGTTTGGGCTCAGTAATGATGGGTGTGAACAAGTGGGGAATCCCTTCATACATCCCCAATTCCACCCGCTTGGGATCAACCAGGATCAGCCTCACCTGCTGCGGCGTCGCCTTGTAGAGCACGGACATGATCATGGCGTTGATGGCCACCGACTTGCCGCTTCCGGTGGAACCCGCGATCAGCACGTGCGGCATGGTCGCCAGATCTGCGGTCACGATGCGTCCATTGATGTCTTTGCCCATGGCCAGGGTCAGCTTGGACTTGGTCTGGGTGAAGTTCTCGGCTTCGATTACGTCTCGCAGCCAAATGGTTTCGCGGTCGTGATTGGGCACCTGGATGCCCACAGTGCTCTTTCCCGCCATGCGCTCAATCAGAATGCTCTCCGCCCGCATCGCCAGGCATAGATCTTCTGCCAGGCCGGTCACGCGGCTGTACTTGACCCCAGCTTCCGGTCTGAATTCGAAAGTGGTGACCACCGGTCCGGGATTGATCTGCACCACCTGACCGCGAACGTCGAACTCCGCACACTTCTCTACCAATATGCGGGCCTGCCCGCGGAGATCCTCTTCGCGCACAATCTGCGACTCATCGCTGCGGTGCAGCAGTGTGCTGGGCGGCAACCGAAAGCCGCTGACGGCGCGGGGGGCCAGGGTGACCGGCCGGGCATCCGCGTCGGCCCGGTTCTTGACGGAAATAGCGTGCGACGCCTGGCTTGCAGGAAGCTGTTGTGCGGCAGCCACGGGTGCCGCTGCTGCAACATCTTCCTCTTCATAAGCCAAGCTGACTTCGAGCGGCTCCGGATCGGAAATGCTGGTGCGCGGCATCTGGTTCCAAAGCGACGGGGTGTGCGGCCGATCGCCAGGCTCTGGTTTCGACGCATGCTCGGTAGCGCTCACGTCGGAGAAAGCGGAACGCCGTGAGGGGGGAATCCTCTCCTCTTGCTCCGTCTTCTGCGCTTTCCTATCGGAAGTGTCTCTCATGGCGGCGCGTTTTGCGGCATTCCGCTCCGCACGGGCCGCTTCTCGATTCCTGGTCCAGGTCGAATGCAGGTTTCGTACCCGGTCGCGCCACGCCAGCACGAAGGCAAAGTGAATAGCCAGCCACTGTTGAGCGGTGTTGAAACTAAAGGTTGTGGAGAGATAGAGCGCGATCACCACCATGCTCACGACCACAATGGCAGCACCCGGGAAGTTGAGGTAATGGATCAGGAAATCCCCCACCAGGCGGCCGGTCAGGCCTTCCAGGGGAAGGGCGTTCATCCAGCGGAGATGCCCGAGCATAAGGCCGAAGATGGCGGGCGCGAACACCAGGTAGAGGAGGACGCCGGACACTTTCGCACCCACGGAACCGGCAGGCCGCGATCGCAACCAGGTCCACCCCAGCGCGCCCAGCATAAGGGGGACCATAAAGGCGGCGACCCCTTCCAATTGCAACAATATGTCGCTGATTGTGGCACCGACGAGCCCAATCCAGTTATGCGCCGGCCGGCCGGTCGTGCCCACGGTGTTAAAGGACGGATCCGTAGGGTGGTACGACGCCAAGGCGAGGAAAAGGAGGCTCGCGGCCACCAGCAGCACCATGCCGGTCACTTCATTCAGGCGACGGTTGCGAGTAGGCGTCAATGCCAGTTTGAGTGGCTTCATGGGGATACGTTGCGGTGCTTGCCGCCTGCGAAGAAGTGCCAGTTGCGGCCGCTAGTTCAAAACGCCAGAGTGGGTTCATTATCCCAGAGATAGGCGGGTAAAAACAAAAACACCGCCCCGGCTTCCGTGCGGGGAACCGTTTCCGTGACTCCCCAAAGCGTAACTGCAGGAGGAAGGGGGAAAAGAAACCGCGGATCTCTCCACTACGCTACGCTCCGGTCGAGATCACAATTCTTCTTGTACGAGCAAATTTGTCATCTCGACCGGAGCGTAGCGTAGTGGAGAGATCTGCGGTTACTCTCCCCCGAATGTCGAAGGTCAGGGCTTGGGAGCTGGCAATGGGCTACTGACCTGAAGGCGCCAGATTCCGTCACGGCGAATAAGCACGTGCAGGACGTTTTCACTATAAGCCCCCTGGCTCCCGGGCTTGGTATAAACCTTGGTGTAGGTCACGCAGGCGGTATCGCCAAACAAATGCTGCCGCATATTCGTAGCTGTGATCAGGTAAGGGTCACGGCGCCGTTCATGTCGATCAAGGCGGCTAAGGACGTCCGCCTTGGTGGAAGTGGCGCCATCCGCCCGGATTCCGACGTAGTCGTCGGCAAGGATTGTTCCCGCAATCGCTGTATCGTCTTCAATTTCGGCGCGCAGATACTCTTCTTCCAGCCGCCGTAAGACCTCGAGGTCTCTCTGTGGGGAATTGGCTTGGGGCTGCGCAGCGAACGCCCTGCCAGGAGTAAGCATCGTCAAGCTCAGGAGCATGGCACTGATGCTCAACCCGCCGGCAATGGTCCTACTTTTCGACTTCAACTCCGCGCCAAAAGGCTACATGGTTCTTGACGTTGCGGGCTGCGGGCTTAGGGTCCGGATAGTACCAGGCGGCATCCTGATTTTCCTGTCCGTCGACTAAAAGACTGTAATACCTGGCCTGTCCCTTCCAGGGGCAGGTGGAAATCGTCGAGCTGGGACGGAAGTATTCCCGCTTGAGGGAGCTCTCCGGGAAGTAGATATTGCCCTCAACCATCTCTGTGCTATCGCTTTCCGCGATTACTTTGCCGTTCCAGGTTGCCTTTGCCATAACTGGGGTGAAATCCTGCATTCCTTCCTACTCTCCCACCTTAGCAGATGGATGCCCGCTCTGGCATCTGCCGCATCAGTTGATTGAACACACGAAATCGCGGCAGTGTTCAGCAAAGCCGAAGGCACTGCCGCGGTGTAAGTTGAAGGACTTCTGAAAGCTTTAGTGCGCTTCCGAGGTGCTCGGCGTGCCCTGGTCGGCCAGCATCGATACCTTGGAAATGTGGATCGTCTTAGCGGAGTCGTCCGTTTTCGCGACAACGCTAACATGATGACCCTCGTGACCCTTCACCGAGTCGGGATCGTCGATGGTATAGACGCTCTTATTCGCATCATCAACAAAGACCGGCTTTGCTCCGCTGCCAAGACACTTTTTTACGCAGGCCGCGTTCGGGGCGCTGCCATTGTGTTTGGCTCCGCACATCGAATCACTGATATACCCAGAGACCTTCGCGGTGCTCATATCCGCAGCCAGTGCCGGGACAGTCGAGAGTGCTAGAAGTACCACAAATAATTTCATTGTTGGCTCCATCCGATCGAATAAGGTGAAACAACCGCCAAAGGATTTGTACGCTCCGGCTCGCATCCTGGCAAGCCCTGAGGGCGAAAGCAGTTTGACCCTACTCAACCGACTGGAAGCGCCTCTGCCTTGGTCTGATAGCGCATCGCTTCAACGGACTCCATCTGCGGCTCCGCAATCTTCCTTGAGTAGCCGCAAACCACCTGCTCCGCAGGCTCGGCTACCGCGCCTTTCTTAGCCCGCTTTTTAGGCGCTTCATCTTCTGCGGCCGACTTACGATTATTAGGACACACCAGGAAGGTCCCGGCTGCCCGGGTTTTCTCCAGCAGATACGGGCTACCGCATTCCGGACATTTCTCAGGCACTGGTTTGTTGTTAGAAGTGAAGTCACACTTTGGATAATTCGTACAGCCGTAAAACAGGTTGCCCCGCCGGGCCTTCCGCTCCGCGATATCTCCGTCGCCGCACTTCGGGCACTTCATCCCTTCGACGAGATTCTGCTTGATGTACTTGCACTTGGGATAACCGCTGCAGGATACGAATTCTCCATATTGGCCGTTGCGCAGCACCAGTTGAAGGCCGCACTTTGGGCAGTTCTCGTCCAGGGGCTGCGGCGCCTTTTGCTGCTGTTTCTGGGTCAACTTCCGGGTCGTCTTGCACGGCGGATCTTCACTGTAACCCGGGCAGGCCATAAATGCGCCGAAGCGTCCCCGCTTCAGCACCATGACGCGGCCGCAAGCTTCGCAATACTCTTCCGCCTGCTCACCCTCTTGTCCCTCCTGAGTGTTCATTTCAGGTTTTGCGGCGAAGTTCTCTTTGGTGAAGGTGCAGCTGGCAGGATCTTTCTTGTTATAGGTACTGCACGCGAAGAAGCTACCGAACTTGCCCCACTTCAACACCAACGGGGAACCGCAGACATCACACTTTTCGTCTGTCGGTTTTTCCATCCGCTTGATGTTTTCCATGTGCTTGCCGGCATGGGCGAGCTCTTTTTTGAAATACCCATAGAAACCACCCAGCAAGTCGGTCCACACCTCCTTGCCATCTTCGATGTCGTCCAGCTCTTCTTCGAGCCTGGCGGTATATTGTGGGTCGAAGATATAGGGGAAGTTGGCCACGAGCAAATCGGTGACCACAAAGCCAATCTCGGTGGGGACGAATTTCGCCCCTCTGCTAACGCCCACCTTCTGCACGTATTCGCGTTCCTGAATCGTATTGATGATAGTGGCGTATGTAGAAGGCCGTCCGATACCGCGCTCTTCGAGCTCTTTCACCAGCGACGCTTCATTGAACCGCGGGCGAGGCTCGGTCGCATGCTGTTCTGGCAACAGTGCATTCAGTGCCAGTGCCTGTCCGTTTTCGAGTGCGGGAAGCCGGTTCTTCAGTTCCTCATCTTCCTCGTCCTTCTTGTCTTTCGCTTCCTCGTACACTTTGAGGAAACCGTCGAACTTCATCACCGATCCGGTGACGCGGAAGTTATAGCTCCGCTCCGCTTTGGCTACGATGTCGACAGTCGTCTGGTCGAAGACCGCAGGGACCATCTGCGAGGCGACAAAGCGCTGCCAAATGAGCCGGTACAAGCGAAACTGTTCGTCACTGAGATACTGTTTAATTTCTTCCGGATGAAGAGCAACGCTGGTGGGGCGAATCGCCTCATGGGCGTCCTGCGCGTCCTTCTTGCTCTTGAAGGCATTGGGCGCCGGCGGCAGGTAGTCTTTGCCGTGCGTTTGGTCAATCCACTTGCGTACTTCGGTGATCGCATCGGGTGAGACGCGCGTGGAATCGGTACGCATGTAGGTGATGAGGCCTACAGCTCCCTCGCTGCCGAGCTCAATGCCTTCGTACAAGCGTTGCGCTACGCCCATGGTCCGCCGGACGCTAAAGCCTAACTGGCGCGAGGCATCCTGCTGCAGTTTGCTGGTTGTGAAGGGCGCGGTCGGATTGCGCCGGCGTTCCTTCTTTTCTACGTTCTGTACCGACCACTTGGCTTTTTCGAGCGCGGTAACTACGGCATCCATCTGCTGCTTGTCAGGCAGCGAAGGAGCATCTACCGTCTCCACTACGGCTTTTTCGCCGTCGATGCCCGTGAAGCGCGCGGTAAACTCTGTCTTTTCGTTGACCGGGGTGAGTTGTGCGTCCAGGGTCCAATACTCCACCGGTATGAACGCTTTGATCTCACGTTCGCGTTCGACAATGAGCCGAAGAGCCACGGTCTGCACCCGGCCCGCGGAGAGGCCGCGACGTACCTTGTCCCACAGCAAGGGCGAGATCTGGTAGCCCACAATGCGATCGAGGACACGCCGCGTCTGTTGCGCATCGACCAGGTTGCGGTCAACTTCCCGGGCGTGTTCAAAGGCGTCGTGAACTGCCTTCGCCGTGATTTCATTGAAGGTGACGCGACGAATGGAGTTGCCCTTCGACAGGCCCTTCAGCAGATCTTCAAGATGGGCAGCGATCGCTTCTCCCTCGCGGTCAGGATCAGGCGCCAAATAAACAGTCGTCGCTGACTTGGCCAGCTTCTTCAGCCGGTCGACGACTTTTTCTTTCCCCGGGATGACGATGAGCTCGGGCGCAAAACTGCCGTCGCTCAGATCCACGCCAATCTTGTTCTTCGGCAGATCTTTGATGTGGCCGACGGAAGCTTCGACGGTAAAGTCTTTTCCCAGATATTTGCTGATCGTTTTTGCCTTCGCAGGCGATTCGACGATCACTAGTGATTTACTCATTGCGTTCCTTAAACCCGATGACAACCAGGGACAACATGGAAAACCCTTCCAATGGGACTGACTGTACCACCTGGAAGGTTCACAGTTATTTACTTATCGTGATCCGCGTGATGGCGAGAGCTTACACCGGCGCAGGCCCGAGAGCTCTTTCTCTTGCCCTGTCTGCAACTTATGGTGTAGTCGCCGTGGGAGCTTTACATTCGTCTGACGAAGTTCTTGCCCGGAAGTTGTTTGATCCGGTTGGCCAGCTCGAGCTCGAACAAAGCGGTGAACACTTCCGACGAAGTCAGTTTGGATTCAAGCATTTCCATCAACTCATCCAACTGTATCGCTTCATCGTGGCGCAACGCGCCCAGCACCATCTTTTCCGGCTCCTGCAGCGGAAGTTCCTCAACAATCGATGCAGGCTGCTCCTCTGACGATGCAAAACCTAACTCCCCTTCCAATTGCAACCGTACCTGCGTGGGCAGTTCCTGCCACACATCCTCCCATGTCGCCACCAGCTTAGCGCCCTGTTTTATCAATGTGTTGGGTCCCCAGGCGTTCTTAGTGGTGACGTTCCCCGGCACTGCATAGACGTCGCGATCCTGCTCCAGAGCGCACCGCGCCGTCACCCGTGTGCCGCTGTTCTCGCCTGCTTCCACCACCAGAACGCCGATGCTGATGCCGCTGATGATCCGATTACGTTTGGGAAAGTTTTGCGGCGCGGGAAAGGTGCCCAACCTGTATTCCGACACGATGGCTCCCCCGGAGACGAGAATGTTTTCGGCGAGAGATTTATTTTCTTTAGGGTAAATTACATCGACCCCGGTACCCCAGATGGCAACTGTGCTGCCGCCTGCAGCCAGCGCGCCACGATGAGCAAAGGTGTCGATACCTCGCGCCATGCCGCTGAGGATTACCATTCTGTGGCTAGCCAGGTCGCGCGCCAGGATTTCTGCCATCCCAGTGCCATACGGCGTTGGATGACGTGTGCCCACGATGGCAATCGACGGCCGAGCCAATAGCTTGACGTCGCCCAGAACCCAGAGGACCGGGGGCGGGTCGAAAATCTCCCGGAGCTGCTCGGGGTAATCCTCTTCCGCGTACGTGAGGATCGCGCCTTTCTGTTCGCTCATCCGCACCACTTCTCGCTCCGCCTCGGTGCGGGCTTTCCCGGTGAAGAGAAACTGCGCAGCCGGCGCCGGAAAATTGAGCGACTCCAGTTCAGTTAAGGAAAGACGAAACAGGCTTGATAGGTCCGGTAAGGCCTGCGCGGCTTTAATGATTCGCTTCGGTCCCAGGCCGGGCGTGAGGGTCAGGGCAATCCAGGCGAGCCGGCTTTGTTCAAAAGAGTTCATCGTTGAGTGCCAAGGTACACTAATGAGTGCCCCGTCCACTTAAACGCCGCATTCGTATGGCGGCGATCCATTTCCTCAATCCTGCTCCTTTAATGTGGGATTTCGAGCACGAGCCCCGGCGCAGCGACCTGCGTGAACGTTACCAGATCGGCTACACCACCCCTTCCCGTTGCGCCCGGGAACTGGCTGCGGGTGATGCTGATATCGGCCTGGTCCCCGTCGCCGCCCACGCCACCACTCCCTCGTTGCTCATCGTTCCCGGCTGTACGATAGCCGCACTCGATCGGGTGCGTTCCATTATTTTGATTGTTCGTCCGCAGCAAGGGGTAAGCGGGGTGCGCACAGTTGCGGCGGATACGTCTTCCCGCACTTCCTACGCTTACACCCGCATCCTGTTCGATATCTTCTGGAAAGTTCCGGCAGTGTTTCTTCCCCATCCGCCGGTACTTGAAACCATGCTTGCGGTTGCCGACGCGGCACTGCTGATAGGCGACCCCGCTCTGCTGGCCCTGGAAGACAAAGAGGCTCGCGAAGCCCGCACGGGGGAGCGGCTGCTCTACCTCGACTTGGCCCACGAGTGGCACGGCTTTACCGGGTTGCCCTGGGTTTCGGCGGTGTGGGCGTTGCGGTCGGGCGCGTTGGAAGAGACGGGTGCCTGCGCAAGGGAGATGGTCGAGAATCTGCAGTCTTCGCGGGACCAGGGGCTTGAGCACGTGGAAGACCTGGTGGTCGAGTGGTCGACCCGCATCGCAGTACCCCCGGAAACCATTCGCTCTTATCTAACTAACAACATCCACTACATATTAGATGAGGCCTGCATGCGCGGACTCGATGTGTTCTATCGCCTGGCGGCGGAGTGTGGTGCTCTGCCGGCAGCGCCCGCCTTGACCATGCTTTAAAGCGTTGACGATTATCCGTCCTAGCGAGGGGGGCTTTTTCCAGGTGAAATGCCTCCTGCACGCATTTTCACCGGAGGAGTCATGGGCCTGTGGCCCATGAGCGCTAACTTGTTTGGAATGTTTTTCTTCAGAACTCCTACAAAATCGTCATCCTGAGCGGAGCGCTTCACAGATTTATCGCGGGACACCGCGCTGGATGGCGCGGAGTCGAAGAGCCTGTCCTGAGCGTAGCCGAAGGAACCCCGAGGATGCTTATCTTGCCTATGCCGTTCGGAGCTTTTCAACCACCCAAGCCCGCGTTCAGGATCTTGTTGCGGTACCCACCTGAGTACATCTTTTCATCCGCTGTAATCATCTTCCATCCCCAGGTCTGTGCAAGGTCTTTGAACTCGGGATTGATAGTGCGAATGAGGTTGAGCTTCTTTTCGCGCCGCCAGCCTTCGAGTTGTTTTTCCCGAGCGATGGCTTTGCGAATGTAGATGTAGCTGCCGGACATGGCAAGATGCTAGCAATTCTTGTTCTCGGCCCCAGGGAAAGACCGTGGCGGGTCCGCCCGGTCCGGGGTTCGGTGGTTGAAAGCTCCGAACAGCATAGGCAAGATAAGCACCCTCGGGGTTCCCTCGGCTATGCTCGGGACAGGCTCTTCGACTCCGCGCCATCAAGCGCTGTGTCACCCGATCAATCTGTGAGCGCTCCGCTCAGGATGACGATTTTGTGGGAGTTTTGAAGAAAAACATCCCAAACAAGTTAGCGCTTATAGGGCTTCGCCCCCACGATCGCTTTTGCTGAATTATTCTCAACACGCTCTATAATCCG
>DASRRN010000111.1:0-3015 GCA_035695685.1 Acidobacteriaceae bacterium
ATGCAGTGCGGGCGGCGCAAATCGGCCATTCGCCATCAGTTCATCCATGACACCGTTTCCCGCGCGCGTGGGAATCAACACTGCGGCCGTCGCCCCATGCTCCATCGCAAAATCCAATGAGCGCTCAGCCCAGTGCAGCGCTTCTGCTGCGGGCATATAAGGCGGCTGCACGAGAATAAAAACCCGAAGATCAATCTTGTTGCGGTGCAGAAAGTTTGCCGCACTCGAGAACTGATCGAGTGTCATGTGTTTGTTAAGCCTGGCGAGAACCTCCGGATGCGCCGTCTCCAGACCCATGGCCACCTCCAGCCTGCCGCACAACATTTCGCGGAAGCGGAGACAGCCCTCACCCGTAAGCGCAGGATGATTCTCTACGATTAACCGATCGAAGCGATTCGCGCGTTGCGCGATCTTGCCATAGTCCCGCGGAGGAATTGCGTGGGGATCGAAAAAACTCCCGCTATTGTAGAGCTTGAGCTGCCGCGCCGGCGGTAGCGCAAGAAGCGCATGATCGATTTGCGCAGGGATCGCCCCTAGCGGAACCGTTTCCGTGAGGGTATTGCGCCACAGGTCACACATCAAACAACGGAACGGACATTCCCGATTAGTAAGAAAAATGGTGGCAACCGGTTCCACGGCGCCTTCGGCTGTACGCTCCTCTTCTACGAAGTACTCATAAGGAATATATGGATCGCGGCTCTCCCGTGCCGGACGACGGCTTACTATCCAGTTATCAACTTCGGCACTCATGGATACAGAGACAGAAATTTCTGGCGATACTCCGCCTCGCGGAAGGGAAACCGGGAATGCAGCGTCTCTTCTGAAACCGCCCCATGCTGGAAACGCCGCTTGCAGAACACCGGCATATCAAAGCCGGTCACTGCCTTTACACCGCGCGACACGATATCGCCCTTCAACTGATACAGCCGTTCCACGTCGTAGTTCGTCAGAGCAATGAACGGAATCGCTTCTGCGACCGCGATCACCGCCGGTTGCGTATAAGGGCTGAATCCATGAAACCCGAAGTGATGGGCCGGAGCATAAGTTCTACTGTAGGACCGGCTAAGACCACCGCTGTAGGTCAAGGAGTGTTTAATCTTGCCCACCCCCCACCCTTCTTGATAGAGCATCGGATTATTGATCACGCTGCGAATGGTAAGTTCTGGATTCTGCTCGATCGGATAATCCTTGAGGTTCTCATCCCCGCCGTCGCCGTCGATCAGGTATCGCCAATCGGGATAACGTTGCCGCAGCCCACGGCATAACGCCATCGCCATGGTGGCCGACTGCACATCCAGCGCTTTGTAATCTTCGACCACACGGATGGTCTCATCCACATCGAGCGAAGACGCATTCACCGTTATCGGTTCGAGAAAAAGCCCCAGTCCAACAGCATCGAGGAAGGTGCGGGCTTGGCCGGCATCGGGTCCGTCGCCCAAATCCAGCACAAATGCTTTAAGCCGCGAGGGATTCATGCCCAGCTTCAGCATGACGTGATAGGCCGTCAGGAAGACACTACCGCTGTCGACGCCGCCGGAGAAGCAAACGCCGATGGGCTCACCGGCAGGCACCCGCGGCAGCCACTGCGCCAGCTCGTCTGCAAGCGCGCCGATATACGCTCGCCCAATCTCGTCAAGATCGGAGCTCAGCACAGCCTGCGGGGGCGTAAAGAAACGTGTGTAAACCGGGTCCGGATCGGGGCAACCGATGAGTTGGAGTTCCACCACGTAGTGAGCGGGAACCATTCTCGTATAACTGGGATGGAACTGAGCCTCAAGTCCCTCCGCCTTCAGCCAGTCGTAAATCGTATCGATGCGCGCCGCGACAATGAGTACCGGCCCCTCCTGGCGTTTGGCCAGAAAGTAGCGCAAGGGCCGGTCAAGCGATCGCGCCATCTTCACCGTCTTGCCTTCTCGGGCAACCAGCGCAAACGAACCCGCCAGGCGGCCCACCCCTTCCGCAGGGCCACGCAAAACAATCTCTCTTGCCTCGTCGACGGAGAGGCGATAGAAGTGGTTAGCTTCCGGCTCCGTAAGATCAACCACGCGCTCAACGTACTGCTGTTGCATCCTGTCCTCGCGTTCCAGAATAGCGCATCCTTCAAGACCGCCCCGTTCTCAGCCTAAAGTTGGGTTTAAGTCTCATCCCCTGGGTGGTTGACCGGCGCGTGATACTCAAGCAACCTTACGCAGACCATATGAGACGAAAAGTGTTCACCCTGATTTGCTTTCTGGCGGCCACCACCAGCACCTTGCTTTCCCAGGACAATTTCTTCGCCAAATGGGAGGGGCGAACCAGCGCGACCCAGGCCAAACAGCCATCGTGGCCGCCGCCGCTGATCTCCCCCTATCCCATGCTGATCCAGGTCTTTCGTGCGGACTTTACCCGTCAGATCACCCCGACCCTCACCTCAACCTGGAACTACGGAGCGAGTCGAGGTTTGAACCTGATCCCTGGCTTCAACAGCGAGGTGGACGTTTACTACGCGCCTTACATCCAGCACAACGCGCCGAAAGTGAAAGATGGTTTCGGGGATGTGGGGTTCCTGTACAAGTACCGTTTTTTCTCCCGCAACGAAAAGCAGGGTGGCTTTATGTTGAGTGCGCAACTCACCGCCACCATTCCCACCGGCAGTTATAGCAACGGTAGTCCTGATTCCTCCGTCTCGCCCACGCTTCTTTCCGGTAAGGGCTTCCGCAAATTCGATGTAATCTCCTGCCTCGGAGGAACCCTGCCGACGCAGGAAACCAACAAGCTGGGCCGTTCCGTCGCCTGGAATACTACGGCGCAATATCACTTAGCCAAGTATGTGTGGCCTCAGCTGGAGTCGAACACGACCTACTTCTTTGGCGGAAAGAATGATGGCAAGAAGCAAAATTTTTTAACTCCTGGAATCATCTTCAACAAATTCAAGTTGCGTCCCAGCGACGAACGAAGCCGCACCGGCGTATCCGTCGGCGCAGGCATGCAGATTGCGACCTCGCAATTCCACACCTACAACCACGAGCTCGCCTT